>NZ_JAJCPX010000012.1:0-76913 GCF_020563125.1 Longicatena sp. 210702-DFI.1.196
GTTGCCAGGTAGGAAGACCTGTTCTGAGAAGGACAGGTTTTTTTCTATATAGAGAAAGAAATCCAAACACATTCCTTATGTGAGCGAAACCAATGGCATCAAATTTCATGTTTTTTCAACAAAGATGCAACTTGCCTGATTCGCTGATAGGATTTAATTTAAGTAATTCATAAAGAACTCATACTACTGGTATAAATAATCGAAAAGTGGTAAAATTGCTAAGTGATGCGAAAGGAGAATCAACATGCAGGATCTTTTAACTGATGTTTTACATGATACGTTGAGTATGCTACCTTTTTTATACGCAGCTTATGTATTTATGGAATATCTTGAACATAAAAGCAATGATAAGATGCAACGTTTATTAGCTGGAACCCGACGATTTGGTCCACTGGTTGGTTCTGTGCTAGGTATTGTACCACAATGCGGTTTTTCTGTTATTGCAGGTGGTTTATATATGAATGGTTCTATCACTCTTGGTACGTTGATAGCAGTTTTTGTATCAACTAGTGATGAAGCTATTCCTATTTTAATTGCGCAACCTAATCAATTAGATGTATTGTTGCAGGTGATTGCAGTAAAACTGGTGATTGGATGCATTTCAGGGTACTTAATAGATCTATTAGTGAAACAGCATCACTTGAAGGAAAATCATCCTTTACATGACATTCATGAGCACTGTGATGAAGAACAGAAAAAACATCCATCCATCTTTGCGATTGCATTCTTACATACACTGAAAATCTTTCTCTTTATTTTCTGTGTGAATTTTATCATATCCTTCATCATTCATGAGTTTGGTGAAGAAGCATTAGCACAATTTTTAGGTGCTGGAAGTTTCTTGCAACCTTTATTTGCGTCGCTTGTCGGATTCATTCCCAATTGTGCTGCCAGCGTTATTTTATCACAACTGTTTATTGACGGTGTTGTGAGCTTTGGTGCATTAACTGCGGGACTGATTACGAGTGCTGGATTGGGATTACTAGTGTTATTTAAGATGTATGATAATAAAAAGGATATTTGCCGTATACTTGGTATATTATTTATAATTGCTCTTGTCACTGGAAGTATTTTACAAATTCTTAGTTAAGTGGTTTCTGTGAGAAATCGCTTTTCTTTTCTTTATCTTCTATTTGAGATATAATAAAGATACGAAAACAAGTGGATGGTGATGAGTTTGGATTATAAACAAGAATTTGCGGATCTACTAGCTGAAAATCGACTAGAAGATGCTCGTATTCTGCTGGAGAAATATAAAATATATGCGTTAGATGATCCTTTTTATTATGGAAATATGGGATGGCTATTAAATCATATGGAACGTTATCAAGAGGCGGAAATCTATCTGCTGAAAGGTATTCATCAGTTTGGGGAAGATGGATGGATGCATTCACAGCTAGGCTTTTGTTATGATCGGCAAGGAAGAATCAAAGAAGGCATGGAGGAGTTATTGACAGCTTTAGAGCTTGGATTTGATGAAGCATGGATTCATGGCGAGATTGGATGGTGCTTCAAAGAAGCTCATGAATATGAGCAGACTGTGAATTGCTTTGAAGATGCATTATTGGACGATCCTAATAATACATGGCTTTTAGCTCAAGCTGCATCTTGTTATCTATCACTTGATAAAAAGGAGCAGGCATTGGAGTATTATTTAAAAAGCTATCAATTAGATCCAGATAGTGACGCTTGTTTTGATTTAGCAAATTTCTATCATCAAAAAGAAGATTATGAGAGTGAAATTCAATATTTGGAAAAAATCCATGAGAAAGAACATGAACCATGGAAGGAATTTCAGATTGCGAATGCGTACATATCTTTACATCGTGCAAAGGATGCTCTAGAACATTTAAAAAAAGCGGAAGCTGCCGGGAAAGATGATACGAGCTTACATGCCCTAATGGGAGATGCCTATCGTTTATTAGATGATATGGAGCATGCAAATGCACATTATGATCGTGCATTATCTTACTACGAAAAGGCCATTCATCGAGAGAAAGAGCATTATTGGATTTATCAGGAAATGATTTGGATAGCGCACAAGCAGCGGGATTGGAAAAAGAAATTAGCATTTTTAAAGCGGGCTGAAAAAGAAAAGAAGGATGATATGTGGTTAATGTATCATTTTGCCCGTTGTTATAGTGATTTAGGAGATTATGAACATGCTGAAAATGCTTGTGAGTTTTGTTTATCGCATGGAGAACAAGGCATGGATATGTTTGATTTATATGCATGGAATCTGGGGCGAGATGGTAAGGAACGCAAGGCAATCGAAGTATTATCGAAACGATTGAAGCGTTTTGGTGCAGATGGCTGGGCTTATGGCGAGTTGGGTTGGAATTATTTGCAACTGCAAGAATATGAAAAAGCCCTTGAATATTTTGTAAAGGCTAGAAAAAAAGAACCTAAGAATGCGATGCATCCTTCGATGTCCGGATGGTGTCATTACCAATTAGATGAGTTAGAAGATGCAATTTGTGACTTTACAACAGCGATGCAGTTGGGAAGAAAGGATGGTTGGATTTTCGCTAGCATGGCAGAAGTATTGGCGAAAGCGGATAGGAAGGAAGAGGCTATCCAATACTATGAACAGGCGTTAGCACAGGAATATGGTGAAGATTGGATACCAGAAGAAGTCGCAAAATTGAAAAAGGAAGAAGTTGCTGTAAGCTAATGGTTAGATAGGAGGTGATGATCATGTGTGGACGTTATTACTTTGCCTTTGAGGATAGTGTACCTTTTCAACGTTTGCAATATAAGGTAGAACAAAAGGCTTTATTTGAATATGCTCGGGAAGAAGTGTTTCCATCACAAAAAGCACTGGTATTAACACGTGGAGAAAATGATTATGATGTGGATGTTATGAAATGGGGCATGGAAGGGTATCAAGGAAAACGTTTGATCAATGCCCGTAAGGAAGGAATAGAGCAGAAAAAAACATTTGCGCCTTATTTAAAGAAACGCTGTTTGATACCTTGCAATGGGTTTTATGAGTGGGTAAAGACAGGAAATGGGAAGCAGAAGATTTATATTCGTAAACAAGACATGCCGTTATTCTACTTGGCAGGAATATATAACGAAAAAAAAGAATTCGTGATTGTAACAGGAGAAGCCTCAGATGCGATGGCGCAGATTCATAATAGAACACCTATTATTTTGCGTGAGGAACAAATCATTTCTTATTTACAAGAGGAACTAGCATTTCAGGTTGATAATGAAGACTTATTGTTTATCAAGGAGAAGAAGTAATGAAACGCCATCAAAGATATCGCACAATAGCTGCCGCAACAATTCTTTTACTTTTTTGGCAAGTCTTTGCCATGGTAAAGGATAATGATATGCTGGTTCCATATCCATGGCAAGTGGTACAACGTATGAGTACCCAAGTTTTTTCTGTTTCTTTCTATACAACGTTAGAGGTTACTTTGCTGCGTGGTTTTGCAGGACTGATTATAGCATTTCTTTTTGCGTTGTTTTGTGCATATTTAAGTTATCGTTCTCATATCTTCCGTGATTTATTTTATCCATTCCTTTTATTAACAAGAAGTGTTCCTAATATTTCTTATATCTTAATTGTCTTAATTATCTTTGCCCGCAGTATTGCAGTGATATTGATTTTATTTCTTATTCTGTTTCCGGTAATATACAGTAATCTATTTAGTGCCCTTTTGCATATGGATAAAGATTTAATGGAAGTCATGAAACTTTATCCGGAAAAGGAAAGTTATGAAATTCGACGTGTATACTTACCTTTATTGCGTCCTAGCATTGAGGCTAGTCTGTCAGCAGGGATGTCTTTAGCGTTTAAGGTCGGAGTCATGGCAGAGATTCTAGGGGGCATGCAGGAAGGAATTGGTCGAGAGTTAAATTTATGTCGTTTGAATTTCGATATGATTGGCATGTTTGCGTGGACAGGCTGGATGATTTTTTTGCTTGTACTGATGGATCGTATCTTACGTGTTTGCATCAAAGAGAGATGATACATAATACATAAACGATCTTACAGAATAGATCATGATGTTTGATGATAAAAAAGAAGTTTTTTCTTATTGCTTTAAGGTAGCAAGGTAAGGTCATTGAAGATTCATAAAAAGCATGTTATAATTATGATAATAAAGTGAGGTGATGTGCGATGAAGATAAACGATTTACTTATTTCTGAATCTGACATGCACATCCACCCTATGAAGCTTTTCTTAAACCAAGTGTAAAATAGCATGTTATTCAGAAATGGATACATGTTTTTTTATGGGTGGATGAGAAGGGAATTTCATGGAAATAAAAATTGTTTCAACAAAGGATGAACTATTTGCTGTATGTCATATGGCAGCTAGCAGTAACGCGCAAAATGAAGCATTATCTGAGGAGTTTCACCGAGGTAGTCTGAATATGGAAGATTGCCTAATTTTAAAAGAAGGGCAACGAATCTATGGCAGAATAATTCTGAATCGCTATTTGACATATCTGACACTGGAAAAAATACCTGTTGAAAGAGCGGTTGGCTTTCTTAAGGAAGCTTGTAATAGAATTCATGAGAAACATATCGTAATACATTTATATTCCGATAAAAGCAATCATGAACTTGTCAAAACTAGTCTTTTATTGTCAGATTTTGTAATTACCCAGGAAAAAGAGAGTTATATTTGTCAACCTTATGCTTATCCTATAAAAGCAGATCTTCGTGATGGCAGAGATGTTGAGGATACCTTATTTATTGAGATGATACAGGCATGTTATGAGCAGAATCAAGATCGTTCTATAAGGAAAGATGCTATACGATATGGGCGATATAAAGCAGCGGTCAAGCTATTTACAGAACTAATCGAGCAAGAACCTCTTACGTATCGGCAAATGTTGTTTGTGAATGGTACTCCTGCTGGAATCGTCTTTTTAAATACGTCTAGTGAAAAGTATCGTGGTATCGGATATTTGGCAGTGCACCCTGCTTTTCGAGCTCAGGGCTTAGGAAAAGTGTTGTTACAGGCGGCTTGCGCATTAGCAGCTAAAGAAAAGAGCGTTTCTACGATCATTGGGGATATTGATGTAAGAAACGCTTATATACGCGATATCGTACAAGCGTGTGCTTTTGAATTGAGTTGTCAGGAATTGGTATTTGAAAAGAACAGTTAGTATAAGATATAATGTATAAAGATTTTTGAAGAAGGAAAAGCAATAAATAAAAAAACGATGTTTATTTTGAAGTCAACCCCATAGTTTATAATTAACCAAATAAAGGGGATTCAAGTCACTTCAAAACATCGTTTTTTTGCTTAGGAACGTTTTAATAATGGAGCTACTTTTTTATAAGAAACAAAGACGATGGAACTCACTAAAACGCCTT
Organism: Longicatena sp. 210702-DFI.1.196; assembly: GCF_020563125.1. Lineage (NCBI taxonomy): Bacteria > Bacillati > Bacillota > Erysipelotrichia > Erysipelotrichales > Erysipelotrichaceae > Longicatena > Longicatena sp. 210702-DFI.1.196. Next base: position 5,341 of record NZ_JAJCPX010000012.1, read on the forward strand.
TTATAATATTGAATGGAACGACACATAAAAGTACTAAGCCAAGCAATCCATGAATATTGGGGAAGATAGCAGCTCCCATTCCAATAATGATTTCCATCGTAATGGCAGGACTCATAAAATAGGCATAAGCAGGAACTAAGATAAAATAATTAACCAATGCCCCGACTAGTGTCATAATGATCGTTCCCATGATTAGGCCAATCAAAGCATTTTTCTTTGTTTTTTCATGTTGATAAAAAACGGTTGCCGGTACGACCAGGGCACAGCCAATTAGAAAATTAGCAAATTCACCAACTCCCATGGTAATCGTACCATTTAATAAAAGGTTTAAAACGACTTTTAATCCCTCAATGGCAACTGCTGCCCATGGACCCATGGCAAAACCGCCGATTAATACAACAACTTCACTAAAATCAATCTTATAAAATGGTGGAGCGATAGGCAATGGGATTTCAAACATCATCAAGACGCAGGCTAGAGCTCCTAGCATGCTGATTTTGGCGATTGTTTGCATACTCATCTGTTTTTTTGTTGAAACATAAGCTGACATGTTATTCCTCCTTTGGCTGATAGAGCCATCTTTGTCAGCCTTTTTCTGCTGTGAAAACAACAAAAAAAGGTTTTCAACAAAACCTTTAGGGAATATCAAAAAGACACTATACTTCTTTCATCCAGACTATACTGTCGCCACCGGAATTGCACACGGTTCCTGCCAGTTACGGCTTGCGGGGTTTACCGCCGATTGGGAATTTCACCCGACCCTGAAGTTTTTGTCGTTGTTATGATAGCATTGTTTTTGGGGATTGTCAATGCATATGCAATTGCGTTTATAGATGATGATATCTATCATACGTATTTGTGGTGTATTCGTAATTACAAGAAGCACAAGGTTCTTTCACAATTATGTGAAACTTTCAAATATAGAAGGAAAACTGGAGAATATAATGAAATAGTGATATAATACCCTACATGATGAAGGGAGTTTTCAACATGAAATGGTTTCAGAATTTTATGCGTGGAAGATATGGTGTTGACCAACTGTCATTCGCTATTCTTGTTTTATATTTCATTGTAACGATGATAGGAATGATCATGCAAAATAGCATGATTACGTACTTATCTACAATATTGATTATCTGGTGTTGGTTTCGCATACTTTCGCGTAAAACATATAAACGAAGTGCAGAGAATACTTTATATCTGCAGAAGACGTATCCGATTCGTATGTGGTTTCGTAAGAAAAAAAACCGTTTTCAGGATCGTAAGACACATAAGTATTATAAATGTCCTAGTTGTAAACAGGAATTACGGGTACCAAAAGGTAAGGGCGAAATTACAATTACTTGTCCAAAATGTCATACAAAATTTGATAAACGAACATAAGATGTGCAAAGGATAGCACATCTTTTTTTGAGGAAGCAAACGTATGCAAGAGCTGTTTTATCGCAAAGCTTTGATAAAAAGGATTAAGAAAAACCCCATCTGAGAAGGTATGCATCAACATTTATTGGGATAAGCAAATGCATCCTTATTTCCCGTTTGGGGTTTTTATTTTTATAAGTTTTCTTCAGCAGCCATACGATCACGATAGTATTGGCGGCGTTCATGCGGCTTTAAGCCTTTTTTACGTAGACGGATACAGTCTGGTGTGATTTCTACTAATTCATCATCATTGATCCATTCTAATGCTTCTTCTAATGTCATTTCTCTTGGCGGAGTCAAACGCATTGCTTCATCGTTGCCAGAGGAACGAATAGCGGTTAGTTTTTTATTTTTCAAAGGATTTACATCCATATCAACATTACGTGCGGATTCACCAATGATCATACCTTCATACACTTCCGTCTGTGGTGAAATAAAGAGGGTTCCGCGTTCTTGCAAATTCCATAAGGCATACGTCATGGCACCACCGGTATCGGTTGAAATCATAGCACCGTTTGCACGTTGGGTGATTTCACCTTTATATGGTGTGTAACCTTTGATACGGCGTACTAAAGTACCTTCTCCACGTGTATCGTTAATAAATTCACTGCGATAACCTAATAAGCCGCGTGTAGGTGCTTCATAAGTAATACGGACATAGCCATTTTCTTCAACCATATCCACCATTGTGCCTTTTCTTAGGTTCAATTTATTAATAATGGTTCCACTATATTCTTCCGGGGCAATAGCGACAACTTCTTCCACGGGTTCTACCGTTTTCCCATTTTCATCTTTATGCAGAATGACTTCTGGTTTTGATACAGCGACTTCATAGCCCTCACGGCGCATCTGTTCTAATAAGACAGAAATATGTAATTCTCCGCGCCCGCTGACTTTAAAGCAATCACCACTGTCTGTAGGCTCTACTTTTAAACCAACGTTTACTTCTAGTTCTTTTTCTAAACGTTCTTTTAAATTACGGGAAGTAACAAACTTACCGCTTTGTCCTGCGAATGGAGATTTATTGACAATAAAGTTCATACTTAAGGTTGGCTCTTCCACATGAATGCTTTCCAATGGCATCACATGATCTTTTTCACATAAGGTCTCACCGATGGAAATATCCGCAATACCGGCAATAACAACGATATCACCGCTATGCGCTTCTTCAACGGAAACACGGCTTAAGCCACGATATACGAAAATCTGACTTGTTGTATTGGTACGTTCATGTCCAAAGGAATCACATACCACATATTGTGTCTGTGGTTTTAATACACCTTGGTAAATACGTCCGATACCTAAACGTCCGATATATTCATCATAAGCTAAAGCAGATACTTGCATCTGTAATGGTTCATTATCCAGATCTGGATAAACATCACAATGTTTTAAAATCGTTTTGAATAATGGCTCAATAGAATCACTAGGGGTATCCAAATCATATTGAACAATACCTTGTTTCGCAATCCCATACAGGATTGGGAAGTCCAATTGTTCATCGCTGGCATTTAAGTCCAAGAACAGTTCGTATACTTCATCGACAACTTCTTGAGGACGAGCGTCTTTTTTATCAATCTTATTGATCAACAAAATCGGGCGCAAGCCCATCTCTAAGGATTTACTTAAGACAAATCGCGTTTGTGGCATAGGTCCTTCACTGGAATCAACCAGTAAGATAACAGTATCAACGGTCTTAATGATACGTTCTACTTCACTGGAAAAATCCGCATGGCCTGGCGTATCCACAATATTAATTTTTACACCGTCATGAATGACAGAGCAGTTTTTAGAATAAATCGTGATACCACGTTCTCTTTCCAAATCATTGCTATCCATGACGCAGTCGACAACTTCTTCATTACTGCGAAAGACATCACTTTGACGCAGGAAAGCATCAACTAATGTCGATTTACCGGCATCTACATGCGCGATAACCGCAATATTTATAATTTTTTCTTTTTCACTCATATATATATTCCACCTTTATGACCATGTATTATCATATACCGAAATGGGTGGAATTACAATTTTTTTCGCATTTTTATGCGGTTTTTTCCATATACTTTTATGAGCAGGTGAGAAAACATGAAACTTAGAAAAATTGTATGCCCTTTCCTATGCCTTTTGTTGTGGGGATGCTCGCAAAAAGAGATTGCGCAAAACAGCAATCCGCAACAGGAAGTGGGTAAGCGACAACAGCAGTTGGCAGTGGAAGATGCCTATGTGAAAAGTGTCCAATACCCTGAAACATCCTATCCAAAAATGAACAAAAGAATAAAAGAACTCATACATTCCTATGAATCATCCTTTATTAAACAAGCGGTAAAGATGAAAGAAACAAGGAAACCGGAATTCAATGTGAGCTATGAATCGTATGTAAAAGATAATCGTTATTTGTCAGTAAAATTATTATTTTATGAGGTATTGTATCAAAAAAACGAGACCGTTGAAACCATGGTTTATGATACAAAACAAAACACTTTTTTAACGATTGAAGATTTTTTAAGTGAAGATGCTTTGACACAGCTTTCAGCAGACGTCATACAGTATTTTCAAAAGCATGCACCAAAGGCTTGTGACCGTGATGCTTTTCGGACGCATAGTGCAGCCTTGATGGAGAATTATGCGCATTTTGTGCTAAAAAAGGATGCTATGGTTTTTTATTTTCCACCTCATACATTATTTGATACAACAGCAACATATGAGTGTCCTTATGAGAAATTAAAAGGAAAAACCGCATTAAGCAGTGAAACGATTCCTACGGTAGTACCATATGAAGATATATTAAATGAACCTGTGAAAAATATTGATCCCCAAAAACCGATGGTTGCTTTGACGTTTGATGATGGTCCTAGTAAACGCTATACTGCCGCCATATTAGATGCACTAAAACAATATCATGGCAGTGCGACTTTCTTTGTTTTAGGATCAAATGCTGCCAATGCTCCCAATTTGTTACAACGCATGGTGTTGGAAGGAAATGAGATCGGCAATCATACGTTTTCGCATAAACAGCTGACAACTTTATCCAAGGCGAATATCGAAGAGGAAATCGCAGCTACGCAAGAATCTATTTATGGAATAACGAGAACCTATCCGAATGTTATTCGTCCGCCATATGGTTCGAAAAATGATACCGTTATGCAGTGTGCGCAGGGCAAACGCATCGTCACATGGTCATTGGATACACGAGATTGGAAGGATCGCAATACGAAGGTCATTGTAGAGCGAGTAATGAAACAAGTGAAGGATGGAGATATTATATTGATGCATGACTTGTATGATACAAGTGCACAAGCGGCTATCATTTTAATTCCAAAACTGCAGGAGAAGGGATTTCAACTTGTTACGGTCAGCGAATTATATACGTATCATCCGGATAAGGTAAGAAGATCCTAACAACAGGCCAAATGCCTGTTTTCTCTTGTTTATTCTTAGGATAGGAAATGATATATAATTCCACGAATTGTTGTATTTTATGATATAATAATAAAAAGAATATGACGAAATGATATAAGTATCTATGCGTTTTTATCCATTTTAAGAAAACTGCTGCAAAATCATAATACGATGAGGAGGGATAATTTATGAAGGTAGCATACTATAAGGAATTTAGCCATGAATTGAATCGTGACATGGAGTTTAAGGTGTATGGACATGCGGGGAAGCCATGTATTGTCTTTCCGGCACAAAATGGCAGATTTTATGATTTTGAGAATTTCGGTATGATTGATGCAGCAAGCGCGTTTATTGAACAAGGGAGAATTCAATTCTTCTGTGTGGATAGTATTGATGAAGAAACTTGGTCAAATGAAGGTGGAAATCCAAGAGAGCGTATAGAGCTGCATGAACGCTGGTATCATTACATCGTGGATGAATTCGTTTTGCGTGTTCAAGAAATCAGTACCTTTGATAATGGTGGTAAAAGCTATGATAAGATGATGACATGTGGATGTAGCATGGGAGCTTTTCATGCTTTAAACACAATGTTAAGAAGACCGGATGTATTTGATAAGGTACTGGCAATGAGCGGTATTTATCATGCATCTTTCTTCTTCCATGAATATCATGATGAATTGACTTATCAAAATTCACCGAGTGATTATTTAGCTAATCTGAAGGAAGATCATCCATATATGGAATTATATCGCCAGTCTGAAGTCATCTTATGCTGTGGTCAGGGCGCCTGGGAGCAGGAGTGTGAAAATAGTCTACATCATATGGAACAGATTTATGCGGATAAGCAAATTGATGTATGGATTGATTTCTGGGGTTATGATGTTTCCCATGATTGGTATTGGTGGAAGAAGCAAATTGATTATTTCCTGCAATTTCTTGTATAGGAAAAGCATGTTTAAATTAAGAAAAAAAGCAGCTAGTGTATGCATTTCAAGAAAGAGAAAGCAAGCTGCTTTTTTGATGTTAAGCTTTAGGGATATTAACAAAAGAACCCAATGATATGCATGATGAAAAAAGACATAGAAAAAGCCGGTTAAGGGGGGACCGGCGATTTCTAAATCATTATGATTATTTAAGGGAATAGAAAATTGTATGAATTATCATTAGGGAGAATGATGAATACATACAAGCAAGGTGTTTCCCTTGCTCGTCTATAAGTATAAAAAAATACTATAGGTAAAAAATGTTTGAATTACGTGAAAATATGTGAAGTTCTAAAAGATGGGTTTTTGTAAGAATATGCTTAGTTAGTAATCGTTTTAAAAAGTTTTGTCATTTCAATAAAAAAACATTGTCAAAAATAGGAAAATAATGCTAGGATAAGCACCATAAGGAGCTGATCATATGAAGGTAATGACGTATAAGGATGCTTACACTTTAGGCATAGCTATTTTACAACGAGAAGATTTATGTGAACTTTTGCGGCAGCTAGACAGCTGTAAAAAAGAAATTGGGCGAATTGCATTGGACATGAAAGTGGAAAACCGTTTAATGATTCGTGATGGTTTGCAGGAATTAACAGCCCTTGGTTTAGTTTCTACCATTATTCATAAGAATGTAAAACCGATGCAAATTGAATATGCTTTGACAAATCGCGGTGCTAAGTTTTTGAGGGCGGTAAAAACGATTTGGGAAACCGGGGAAGAAATTCGGAAAGAATACGGAGCAATTTAAAAAAGATATCTATTTTATGAAAATGACAGTTTTTCTGTTACATGAAGCGTACGAAAAGAAGTCTTATGGCAAGAAACAACGAATCCATAAGATTTCTTCTTAACATTTCTTCATTATCCAGACAGAAACTGTCTTTTTATTATGGATAAAGTTTTACGTAAGGAAAAGCTATAAGTTCTTATATAAGTTATTCTTCCTCATGCAAAAGTGTTATCAGCTGCGCCATGCTTTTGGCAAAAACCCGTTTTTTACCATTGGGCAGTTTACGAAAATGTTGCAGCAAAGATAATTCGATGTCATCGTGAATGAGCAGCTCTTCATTACCTTTGGCATGTATTTGCAGCAGTTCATTTAAATCGAGTTCCAAAATTTCACAAATCGCTGATAAGGTTTCCAGATTTGGGAAACTGATATTCTTGCAATAACTGGAGATTGTCCGCTGATCTACATTCAAAAGATTTGCTAATTCTTTTTGTTTCATATCCTTTTGAACCATCCTTGCTTGCAAGATACCACCTATCTTTAACATACCGACACCTCTTTCATATTTATATATAGTATAAAATAGAATTGAATAAGCTTATTAAGATACCATTATAAATGGTAAAAAAACAGAATCCATTATATATGTGGAAGAATAATGTATATTCTTTAAAAAATGATGCTATCTTCTTATGAAAAGGTTGAGATAAGAAAAATAATATATTTAAATTCTATAGTTTTAAAGGTGTCTCTATAGCGAAATAGGGTGCTATGGAATTTCTTGTTTAATATATCAAACTTTTTGTTTAAAATATATTGCAATCTTAACAAAAACATGTATAATACACTTGTTTGAAATATAATACAAAAAGTTTAGTGTTACTAAACTGACAAAAAGGAGGAATGGCATGGATATCGGAGCAAAAATTAAGGCTTTGCGCATCCAAAATGATCTGACCTTAGAAGAACTGGCTTCACGCAGTGAATTAACAAAAGGTTTTTTATCACAAGTAGAGCGTAATCTGACGTCCCCTTCGGTCTCAACGCTGGAAGATATCTTAGAAGCATTGGGAACAGATCTTGCCTCATTCTTTAAGGAAAGCAAGCAAACGAAGGTCGTTTTTAGCAAACAAGATCATTTCATTGATGAGCATGAAGAATATTGTATTCATTGGATCGTACCAAATGCGCAGAAAAATGAAATGGAACCTATTCTGCTGGAACTCCATGCGGATAAAACCAGTATGGTTTTTGATCCTCATGATGGCGAAGAATTTGGTTATGTACTGGAAGGACGTATTCTTCTGGTTAATGGGGAGAAGGAGTATCCGGTTAAAAAAGGAGAAACCTTCTATATTCATGGGAAGTATCGTCATTATCTTCGTAATGTAGGGAAACATGACGCTAAAGTGCTGTGGATTACAACACCGCCGTTATTTTAAAGGAGATATGCAATATGGAAATGGAAAAGAAAAAACTGATTCAGTTTAAGAATATCGTCAAAGATTTTGACGGACAGCTTGTTTTAAAGGGAATTAACTTAGATATTTATGAAAATGAGTTTGTGACGCTGCTTGGACCAAGTGGTTGTGGAAAAACGACATTGCTACGTATTTTAGGCGGTTTTTTAGAGGCTAGTGAAGGCCATGTGATTTTCGATGGAGAGGATATTGCCCAATTGCCTCCTTATAAACGTGAGCTCAATACTGTGTTTCAAAAATATGCGTTATTTCCACACATGAATGTATATGACAATATCGCTTTTGGTTTAAAAATCAAGAAGATGAGCAAGGATGTCATTGAACAAAAAGTTTTAAAGATGTTGAAATTAATTAATCTGGAGGGCTTTGAGAAGAAAGATGTTACTTTATTATCAGGAGGACAACAACAGCGTATTGCCATTGCGCGGGCATTAGTAAATGAACCAAAAGTATTGTTATTGGATGAGCCATTAGGTGCTTTGGATCTGAAACTGCGTAAAGAGATGCAATATGAATTAAAGAAAATTCAGCAAGAAGTCGGCATTACTTTTATTTATGTCACTCATGATCAGGAAGAGGCTTTGACCATGTCAGACAAGATTGTTGTCATGAAGGATGGGGAGATTCAGCAGGTTGGTACACCTACGGATATTTACAATGAACCAGAAAATCGCTACGTGGCAAACTTTATTGGTGAAAGTAATATTATTCCTGGCGTGATGCTGGAAGATTACAAGGTGCAATTTGATGATATCGTATTTGATTGTGTCGATTTTGGTTTCAAAGAAAGAGAACAGGTGGATGTCGTCATCCGTCCGGAAGATTTGGATATCGTTAAAGAAGAAGATGGGAAAATGACAGGTATTGTAAAATCGGTATTATTTAAAGGTGTTCATTATGAAATTATGGTGGAAACCGTTCCGGGAACGAGTGTCAGTGTTAATATGCAGGTAACAAAGGAGCACGATATCACATCTAGTGATGCCAGTGAAAAAATATCTGCGAATGATTTCTATGTGGATATCGAAGATGTCAAAGATCTCAACGATGCGGAAATTATTGCGCGTGCAGATGCGCAGGCTTGGGAGACCCAAGAAGATGAATATATTTCTATTTCAAAGATTGAATATGATATCAAAGAAGAAATTGGCACTTACCCGGTAACGTTTGCTACTAGCAATGGAACCAGTGTCTCAATTGATGTTTTTGTTGTGCAGCAGCAATATGTGGAAAATCCTAAAGCGAATGAAGCCATTGCGGCATTTAATTTCTTTAAGACTGTGGATGAAATTAAGGAAAGTGCAGCTTTAGATACGGATTTAAAAACATGGGCAAATGCACAGAGTTGGAAGTTGTCTGATGAAAGTGATGTAGAGATTTCAAATGTGGAATATGACTTTGATCCTGATCATATCACAGCTGGTACGTATCAGGTTACCTTTAGTACACAGGGTCGTGAGTTTAAGATTCATACGACGGATATTGCCGAAGAAGGTGCAGAAGTGGGTCTAACATTCTTCCCGGAAGATATTCATGTCATGAGTAAGATGGGATTTTAACACATGAAGACATTTAAGCGTTTAACGATCCCATACATTGTATGGATGGTCGCTATGATCGTCATTCCGATGTTGTTGATTGTCTTATATGCGTTTACTAAACAGGGGAATGATGTTGTATCTTTACAATTCACATTTGATAATTTTAAGAAGTTTTTTACAGACCCGGACTTCTTAAAGACATTGTGGCTATCCTTACGAATTTCGTTAATTACCACAGTGTTATGTGTATGTATTGGTTATCCAGTTGCGTATGCGATTGCTCAGGCATCGCCTAAAAAACGGAACTTATTGATTTTGTTAGTGACGCTTCCAATGTGGATCAATATGTTGGTGCGTACGTATGCATGGATCGGTATCTTGGCTGATAATGGATTAATCAATCATATCCTAGCATTTTTTGGGCTAGAACCAACAAAATTATTATATACTGATTTCGCCGTTGTCTTAGGTATGGTATATAACTTTATCCCTTTTATGATTTTGCAAATCGAAAGCTCTTTAGCTAAAATGGATAAATCATTATTAGAAGCAGCAAATGATTTGGGGGCAAATCGTTTCCAGCGCTTTAAAAATATTACGTTTCCTTTATCGCTCCCTGGTGTAGTTTCTGGTATCACGCTTGTTTTCTTGCCATCTGTTTCCAGCTTTGTCATTCCCAAGCTGATGGGTGGAGGCGGTTATATGATGATTGGTAATGTCATAGAAAATCAATTCATCACGGTTGGCGAATGGAATTTCGGTAGCGCCATCAGTATGATCATGGCCGTTATCATCATGATCAGTATGTATATCACCCGTCGTCTTGATAAAGGGGATGATACCGTCAGAGCTAGAAAAGGAGGGAATGTACAGTGAACAATAAAAAGTTTTCCCGCCGCTTGATACTCGGACTCATTTTGGTATTTTTCTATTTTCCGATTTTATATATGCTGGTATTTTCCTTTAATGGCAGTCGTTCGCTTACCAGCTTTGATGGCTTTTCTTTGCAATGGTATGAGAAAATGTTCTCTGACCGCAATATGATGGAGGCTATTTACTATACATTGATCACTGCTGTGATTGCGACATTCATCTCTACGATCGTCGGTACGATTACGGCAATTGGTTTATCAAAATCCAAACGCATCGTTCGTGAGGTTGTACAGCAGATTAATGATCTTCCGATTATGAATCCAGAAATTGTTACGGCGGTAGGCTTAATGCTATTTTATGTTTCCATGCATATGGAAAAAGGCTTTTTGACGATGTTATTGGCACATATCGCTTTTTGTACACCTTATGTCATTTTATCCGTCATGCCAAAGCTGAGAAGTCTTGATCCTAATCTGGCAGAGGCTGCCATGGATCTTGGTGCAACACCAGCCAAAGCCATGTGGAAGGTCATTGTCCCTCAAATCATGCCGGGGATTGTTTCCGGTGCTTTAATAGCCTTTACCATGTCCTTTGATGACTTCATCATTTCCTACTTTGTCACAGGCAATGGGGTAAAGAATATATCAACCCTTGTATGGACGATGAGCAAACGTATCAATCCTAGCATCAATTCTTTATCTACCCTAATTGTTATAATGATTACCATTACATTGCTGTTTGTAAATTTAGTACCAATGGTGAAAGAAAAACGTCAAAAACAGGGAAGACCAATTTCTAATAAAGTTTTTGGTATCATCGCTGTATGCTTTACATTAGTCATTGGTTCGGTGTTAGTTGCTTTAAAAGGCGGTGTTGGTTCTTCTTCACCAGAAGATGCCATTGCTAAGTATGGCAGCGATACCTTAAAGGTATATAATTGGGGGGAATATTTAGATCCTGAAGTCAATGCGGCATTTGAAAAGAAATTTGGTGTAAAAATCGTTTATGATACCTTTGATTCAAATGAATTAATGTATACGAAGCTGCAAAGCGGTGAATCTTATGATGTATTAGTACCAAGTGATTACATGATTGAACGTCTGATTCAGGAGAAACAGCTGCAGCCTTTAGATAAATCTATGATTCCTAATCTGAGTAATCTAGCAAAAGGTGTCAAAGGCTTGCAATATGATCCAGATAATACTTACAGTGCGCCATATTTCTGGGGAACGGTTGGTATTGTCTATAATAAGCAGAAAGTTCATAAGACTGATTTGGAAAAAGAAGGCTTCAATATTTTCCATAATACGAAATATAAAGGTCATATCTATATGTATGACTCAGAACGTGATTCCTTTATGATGGCATTAAAAGCCTTAGGCTATTCCATGAATACAAGTGATAAAAAAGAGTTGAAAGATGCTTATGATTGGTTGGTCAAAGCAGTCGATATCATGGATCCGGAAATTGTGACGGATGAAGTTATTGATGCAATGATCAATGGCAATAAAGATATGGCATTAGTGTATAGTGGAGATGCTGCATATATCTTAAGTGAAAATGAAGATATGGACTATTATATGCCAAAGGAAGGAACGAACTTGTGGAGTGATGCCATGGTCATTCCTAAGAATGCTAAAAATCCAAAACTGGCAAATGATTATATCAATTTCCTTTTAGATTATGAAGCAAGTATGAAAAACACACTGTTTGTCGGTTATGCATCCAGCAATGAAGAGGTTTTAGATGAGGCAAGCAGTGAAGGTGGAGAATTTGATGGCAATCATGCATATCTGCCTCGTGTGGGTTATGCGAAAGATGAAATCTTTGAATATAATGCCGATGTGAAGAAAATTATTTCTGATTATTGGACAAAGGTAAAGATTGCAAAATAAAAGAGTTGTGAAATAGGCTTGCTTTATGCGCTATCCGATAGCCGTAATGCTTTAAAACATTATTGTTTATATAGGTGGCACAGGATACACAGATTGTTTGAATAAGCTAAAAAGATTGACGAATTTCTTATTGCATGATAAAGTTTTCATAGTTATATGACTGACGGAAGTGGAATGGACCACAGGGAGTATAATGTTAGATAAGCCGACCGTCTGGGCGTTTGTTGACGTCTGGAAGTGTCGGCTTTTTTCAATTCTTAACGGAAGGGAGTATTATAATGAAAGAAATGGAATTAAAGTATGGTTGTAATCCCAATCAGAAACCTGCTCGTATCTTCATGAAGGAAGGGGAACTTCCTATCACAATATTAAATGGAAATCCTGGATACATCAATTTGTTAGATGCTTTTAACAGCTGGCAATTGGTAAAGGAGTTAAAAGAAGCTACAGGATTGCCAAGTGCGGCTAGCTTTAAACATGTATCACCAGCCGGAGCTGCTGTCTATGTGGCGTTAAACGATGTTGAAAAGCAGATGTATTTTGTGGATGATGTGGAGTTAACACCAATGGCAAGTGCATACATTCGTGCCAGAGGCAGTGACCGTATGTCAAGCTATGGGGATTTTGCGGCTTTAAGTGATGAATGTGACGCTGCTTGTGCAAAGTATTTATCAAAAGAAGTCAGTGATGGTGTTATAGCACCTTCCTTTTCCAAAGAAGCATTAGCAATCTTAAAGAAAAAGAAAAAAGGGAAGTATGTTGTGATTCAGATGGATCCATCTTATGTGCCAGAAGTTATTGAACAAAAGGATGTTTTTGGTATTACTTTTGAACAAGGGCGAAACAATATTAAAATTAGTGATGCTTTATTTACAGAAATTCCTACCCAAAACAAAACGTTGAGCGCTGAGCAAAAACGTGATTTATTAGTAGCTTTGATTACATTAAAATATACACAATCTAATTCCGTATGTTATGTAAAAAATGGTCAGGCTGTGGGAATAGGAGCCGGTCAGCAATCCCGTGTGCATTGTACCCGCTTAGCAGGTAATAAGGCAGATAATTGGTATCTTCGTCAGCATGAAAAAGTATTGACCTTGCCATTTAAAGATGGCATTCGCAGAGCTGATCGTGATAATGCGATTGATGTTTATATTTCTGATGATTATGAAGATTTATTGAATGATGGCATGTGGCAAGAGATGTTTATGGCGAAACCAGAACCCTTTACAAAAGAAGAGAAAAAAGCATGGTTAGCAACCTTACAAAATGTTGCGTTAGGTTCTGATGCGTTCTTCCCATTTGGTGATAACATTGAGCGTGCGCATAAGAGTGGTGTCTCTTGTATCGCACAGGCGGGTGGCTCTATTCGTGATGATCATGTGATTATGACTTGCGATAAATATAATATCGCCATGTGTATGACACATGTGCGTCTGTTCCATCATTAAGTCATTAACCTCAAATAGGCATATGAGCTTATTTGAGGTTTTTTCTTTATATAAATGACACTGATTATGCAATTTTTGTATAAATGCTTGAGGTTGTAATCAAATAGGCTTATATTAAAGGCATACTAATGAGATAGGAATGAGTCCATTTCTTATTTTATTCATGGAGGGAAACAGATGAAAACAAGCAAAAAGACAATTAGAAAAGTATCATTTGCATTACTATCACTTTTTTTATCAATGAGCTTTATTTTTCAAGATAGCAATGTATTATCGAAACTACAGGCTGCTGCCATTTTTTATCCAAGGACATCGGCACCAAGTAAAAGTGATTACCATTATTATTCTGATAATCCTTTTTATCAATCTGGTTATGGTATGCCAAACTGTACAGCTTATGCTTGGGGTAGAGCATATGAAATTTTAGGATATAAACCAAATTTATCAAGAAGTCACGCTTATAATTGGTTTAACGATAATGTAAATAAGGGCGCGTTTAGCTATGGAAACACACCTAAAATTGGTTCAATCATTTGTTGGAATGGTGGTTATGGGCATGTAGCGGTAGTAGAAGCAGTAAATGGAAATACGATGACGATTTCTGAATCAGCCTATGGTGGATTTAACTTTAGAACAAAAACGGATAGTATTACTGAAATTCAGAAAAAAGATCCAGGTTTTCAAGGGTATATCTATTTAGGAAATTTTACTAATGAAAGTATTCCAAATGCTCCAACTCTTAATTTAAGCAATTCTGGCTATCATTACACGATGTCTTGGAATGATGTTGGAGCCAGTGAATATATCGTAAGAATTTATTGTGCAGATGAAGAAATGAAGGTTATAAATGTCGGAAGAAATTTCTCTTATACAATACCTTTATTAGGAAAGAATTATTGGGCAGGAGTTTCCGCTAAAAATAGTGCTGGTGAATCACCATTATCTAATTTGGTGGAGATGATACCTAACGCCTATAATTTGCTAGGTAAAGCGCAAAATCTTGGAGAGCATTTTTATGCGCAAATAGGCTTTTCTAATAACACATATTTGGTGAATGTAAATAACAATGCACAATTAGGAAACATTAATTCTTCTAATCAAGCTATTTATGAGTTTACCAGAACAGCGAATGAGGCATATACCATAAAAGATATGAAAACAGGATTATATTTAGATGTGTATCAGGCTGCTTCAAAAAGTGCTACGAATATGCAGTTCTATTCATACAATCCTGGACCTGCGCAGCGCTTCTTCATACGGAAATTTAATGATGGCTACTCATTACAACCAGAATGTGCTCCTTATATGGCAATGAATGCTTCAGGAGGAAACTTTGAATCTGGAACAAATATTCAGATATATCCAATAGATCTAACATCAGCACATAAGCTTTATATCAAAAAAGGTGAAATAAAAATTCCTGCTGTTGTAAAAGATTATAATGGTAGGTATGATGGCAAGCCACATAGTATAAGTATTGCAAATGTACCAAGTGGTTCTCAGGTGTATTATCGAACAAGTACAAGTAGCGCTTGGTCCTTAAAAAAACCAACGCGAACAAGTGCGGGAACGACCACAATATATTATAAAATAACAAATCCCCTTTATTTTCAAACGCTGAGCGGGGACGCAAAAATTACTATTCAAAAAAATATTCAGAAAGGTTATGCAAAAAGTTATAATGGAACGTATGATGGGAAATCTCATACAATAAGTTTCAATAATGTTGCCAGTGGCTCTAAGATATATTATCGTACGAGTACGAAAGCGAAATGGTCAACAAAGAAAGTAACCCGTACAAGTGCAGGAACGACGACAATTTATTATAAGATTGTAAATAGCAATTGCACAAATACGAAAACGGGAACTGTGAAAATTGTAATTAAAAAGGCATCACAAAAAGGCTATGCAAAAAGTTATTCAGGAACATATAATGGAAAGTCTCACACGATACGTATGAGTAATGTAGCAGCAGGTTCTAAAGTATATTATCGTACCAATAACAGGGCAAAATGGTCTACGAAAAAACCTACTCGCACAAGTGTTGGAACAACGGCGGTGTATTACAAAATAGTGAATAGTAATTGCACAAGGACAAAAACAGGTAGTGCTAAGATTACAATTAAAAAAGCAATACAAAAGGGTAAAGCAAAGGGGTATAGCGGTTCTTATAATGGAAAAGCCCATACGATAAGTTTTCATGATGTAACAGCGGGTACAAAGATATATTATCGTACAAGCACAAGAGCTAGCTGGTCAATGAAGAAACCAACGCGCACATCTATTGGAAAAACGACGGTATATTATAAACTAAGTAATGCAAATTGTACGAAAACGGTTTATGGTACATCTTCTATCACGGTAAAAACAGGTATGCAAAAACCTAGCGTAAAAAGTTATACAGGATATTATGATGGAAAAAATCATTCCATTTCGCTTAGCAATATAGCGAAAAACTCAGTGGTTTATTATCGTACTAGTACGAAAGGGAATTGGACAAAAACGAAACCATATCGTAAATCAATCGGTATTACAACCGTATATTATAAAATCACAAACAAGAATTACGCGACAGTATCTGGCAGCGCGAAAATCGCGATTGAACAAAAAGTGACAGGAATTAAATTAAATACCTCGTTAGTAACCCTTTATACCCCAAACACATATCAATTAAAAGCTTCCATAACACCAGCCAATGCAACAAATAAAAAAGTAACATGGACAACTAGCAACACTAATATTGCAAGCATCAGCTCTTCTGGAATAGTAACGGCCAAAGCAGCTGGTAGTGCAACAATCACCGCAAGAGCAAGTAATGGAAAAACAACCAAATGTACGATTCATGTTAATCAAAATAATGTCTATATAGCAGATGGCACATATGCTTTCACATCACCAGATGCGCGATATGCGTTAACAGCACCAGGTTCGCAAGCTTTTACTAAATTAAATATCCAACCCAATGGGGATTATAATGCGCAATATTGGAATCTACAAAATATTGGCGGTAATGCTTTTATCTTACGAAGTCAACTTGATAATAACAAGGTAGTTGATATCTATCATATCCACTCAGATTATATTACAGCAGCAAGTCAATATGAGACACCTCCAACATATTATGGGCATGTCGAAGGACATGCATATCTGAATCCCTATACAGATCCTATGGCGGATGAGTGGCAAGCGATGAAACTGTATGATGGAACGTATGTCATCAAATTAAAGCAATATCCAGACTTTAAGTTAACGCGTGGAGGAGATTATGATGCAAGTGGTAATTCCGTTTATTTGTATCATTGGAACGCATGGCAACAGACCTATTGGAAATTAATAAAAGTATTCTAAAACATAAATAAAGGAAGGGGCAATCCTTCCTTTATTTATGGGGGATGGTATTTGCCAATTTAATCAGCGTATGCATTGCATCATTGACATGTTTATGTTTCAGATATACGATGTGATTTCTATTCATCAGCTGAAGCTCAGCTAACTGTACTTCTTCAAGCGTATGGTTCTTTAATTTCTTTGTAACCATTTTTTCCGGAAGAAACGTGATACCAAAACCTTTCGTTGCGGCTTTCAATAAAGCGGTAGAATTGGTTGATGTCCATGCGGGATGTAAAGGAATATCATATAGCAAGAAACAGCTTTCTACAACATCGCGTATGGCACTGCCTTCTTCTCGCAGTAATAATGGAAATTTAGCGATATCCGATAGAGAAGTAATCGATTGCTTCTGCAATACTTCGGGATGAGCGACCGCTTTTATGTGATAGGTTGAAAAGGGCAGACAGATAAATGCATCTTGATCAATCATCCCCTCAACAAAAGCTATATCCAATTGCTGTTGGACTAGTTTATCTAAAATAGCCGAACTTGACGCGATTTCTACCTGCATCGACAAAGAGGGATAAGCTTTTTTTAAATCCTTCAAGATAGTGGTAAGAAAGTCATTTGCTATGGTGATGCTAGAACCAATGCGCAGGGTGTATTGGGAATGAATCTTTGCAACATGTTGCAGGACATCGTCATAGTGGGTTAATAAGGCATTTACTTTTTTTAAGAAGAGTTGCCCTTCCGGGGTCAAGATGGCTTTTTTGGGAAAGCGTTCAAAAAGGGGTGTCTGCAGCTCTTCTTCCAATTCACGAATGGCCTTTGAAACAGCTGGTTGTGTCATATACAAGGATTGAGCAGCTTTTGTGAAACTTTGCTGTTCTGCGGCTTTTTGAAAGATGCGAAAACGTCGAATATCCATAGTTACCTCCATAACCTATAGGTTATCTATCTTATAAAATAATATAATTTTATTTATGCTGCGTCAAATGGTAAACTATTATCGAAGAGGTGTTTTTATGAATAAGATGAAAAAGCTGACTTGGCTGTTTGGTATCAATATGTTTATCAGTGCCTTTACTTTTGGCGGCGGCTATGTCGTTATACCAATGATCCGGAAATATTATGTAGAGAATAAAGCGTTTTTCGATGAAGACGAATTAATGAAGATTGCAGCTATAGCACAGTCTTCTCCTGGTGCGATAGCTATTAATATGAGTGCTTTAAGTGGTTATCGAGTTGCTGGTAAAAGTGGCTTATTTGTTAGCTGTATTGCGGCAATTTTACCACCTTTATGCATTTTATCTATTGTTTCAGCAATTTATAGTGTGATTCGGGATAATACAATGGTCAATGCTGTATTAAAAGGGATGGAAGCAGGTGTTGCGGCATTGATTGTTGATTTGATTGTTGATATGTATGCAATGATCGTGAAAGAAAAGCAATTGTTTTTCATCTTAATGACTCCGGCGGTCTTTGTGTTAAATTATTTCTTTCAAATGAATGTGGCTGTTTTGATTATTTTGTGTGCCTTGATTTGTGTACTGAAAGTCCATATGGAGAGAAGGAGCGTGAGCATATGAGTTTATTACGATTATTTTTTGCTTTCTTTCAGATTGGCTTATTCAGTATAGGCGGTGGATATGCCATTATTCCTATGATCAGTGAACAGGTAGTTCAAAGTCAACATTGGTTGAGCGCACAAGAGTTTACGGATATCATTACAATTTCCCAAATGACACCGGGACCTTTAGCGGTGAATACTTCCACATTTGTTGGTATGCGTGTAGCAGGTATACCTGGTGCATTATGTGCAACGATTGGCTGTATCTGCATGGGGGTATGCATTGCCTATGGTATTTATCATATCTTTCAACGCTTTTCTTCCTCACGTGTTTTTATGGAAGTATTAAAAGGATTAAAAGCCGGTTCTTTGGGTCTGATTATGGCGGCAGCGGCAATCATTGTGTCGTTAGCTTTTTTCAAAGAGGGAAGGATTGCTATGGAGGCCATCCAAATACCAGCCGCCTTTATCTTTTTGATTATTTTATTCATTAGCCGCAAATGGAAGATGAATCCCATTGCTTTAATGATGCTTTCTGGTGTTGTCGGAATACTTTTTTATCAATAGATAGATGTGAAAGAATCCTTTGTAAGTGTTAGTAACTGCATATATCAAAGATAGATCGAATGAGAAAACGCATTTGCATAGCGTTTTTTTTAATTATAAATAAGTGCGGTGTATCAAAATAAGGTATACCTATTAAAAAAGAAGCATGAATGATAGATAAAATGTTCTTGCTTCTGTTTCCTATATTGATGTTTACGAAAATATTGAATAGATTTAATATTTATGACTTTCTTTGAAAGGCAACGGCTTTTTGGAAAATAGCTTTTTCATCGAGTGTTAATATCTTATGATCTTTCATCAGCCATTTTCCATTGACCATACTATGCAGCACATCATGCCCTTCCACACATTCTACTAAAGTGTTTGTAAGGTTGCCGCTGGGATAAAGATGAGGCTGATGGATATTAAGAAATATCAGATCGGCTAAATAGCCGGGTTTGATACAACCCAAATTTTTTTCTTGCATAAGGGCTGTCCCATTTGTAATGGCCATATGCAAGAGTTCTTTGGCGCTTAAAATATGACGATCATGGTTTGCGATGCCATGTGTCACATGAATCATACAACGAAGCTGACGCATTTCATTCCACAGGCTTAAGCCTCCATGAGCACTTCCATCACTGCCTAAGGCAAGTAAAAGACCCTGCTTTTTTAAGGTGGGATAGGGTGCCAAAGCTTTGGCACTATTACTGAAAGGGCATAGTACAACATGTGTATGATGCTTCTGCATCAGGGATATTTCTTCTTCATCTACGATGAGAGAATGGGCGCCTACAAAGCGCTCATCTAGAATCTTTAATTGATCAAGATAGGTATATGGACGCATACCGTATTTTGCAATAACAGCGTGTACCTCTTGTTCATATTCATTCATATGAACTTGCAATAAAGCATTACGGGCTTTGGCATGAGCATGTATTTCTTTAATCAAACGCTCACTAACAGATAATAACGTGCGTAGGGAATAGCTGACTTTCAAATTGCCTTTTTGATGCCACGTATCATAAAAAGCATCATTTTTAGCCAAAGCGCTCTCTACATCATCCTGTATTTGGATGGGAAGACTTGCATCGTCCATCGTACTACAGGTTAACTGTGCCCGCAAACCACTTTGTGCATAGATCTTAGCTGCGGCATCCATATGGTAGCTGCCGGCATCTAAAAACGAGGTCGTACCATTACGTATCATTTCAAGAGCAGCCAATTCAGCATTTAACTGCATGATTTCATCTGTCAGCGTACTTTCAAAAGGTAACATGATATCTTTCCATATCATTCCGGATGCATCTAAGACACATCCCTTTAACAATTGTTGCCCGGTATGCATATGAGCATCACATAAACCAGGCATTACAAGCAAGCCTTTTCCGGATAAACATTCTTCTTTTGGATAAGGAGTTAAGCAGCCATGATTTGCTATTTCATGAATACATGTGTCTTGAATACGGATATCTTGATGTTCTTTAACCTCCATCGTTTCATCCAGATAAGCAATATCTTGTAACAGCATTTAGATAGCTCCTGTGATGGACAGCATTATCTGGGCAACTACGGCTGAACCTAAAAAAGTTCCTGTCATGACCAAGAGGCCGATGATGATCATTTTCCATCCCTGGGCAGCGAATTCTTTTAACTGATCGCTAATAGAGATACCGGCAAATGCCCCTACCATTGTTAAAGGTGCCGTAAAGTTGATCTGATTAACGGATGTAATGACAAATTCCCGACAGAAAGAAAGGGGGGATGCTGCTAATAACCCTAATAGGGAACAGTAGGCTACGATGGGTAAGCGTATAGGTAATACTTTACTAATGACAACACCACATAAAGATAAAACGAATAGGATGCCAATACCTGGTAATGACTCTATGAGTCCAACTTGAAATCCGACAAAATTAGCTAAGGCAATGCCACAGCTAGCTACGATAAATAAAAAAATCCATTCTTGTATGCGCATGTTATTCGCCTCTCTTTCTGCTAATGCGTGGTGCTAAGATGTCATATAATTTTTTTGTTAAGGGAATACCAATAAAGATGGCAACATAAATTCCTGTGATTCCGCTGATGGTTTCACTGGCACTGGCTAATGCAGAAAGCTGATCTGCCATCGTCGGATAAATCGTGGATAAAGATGCGGTAGCACTTGCCATCATGATACCGGCCCCTACACCGGAAGCCATCCCTAAGGCATAGGGATGAAATTACGAAGTGGCAGCGCTCATAGAAGCCAGAAAACCAAAATAAATCGTTCCAATCATGCCACCAACGATATAGATGGATAAGCTTCCTCTGGTTTCTGGTGAATCCGGACCAAACATATCGGTAATCAATGCCAGATTACTTTCTCGATTAATTGAGTGTGTGGCTCCAATAGCTTCTCTTTTTAGACCTAACAATAGGGCAATTGGCAATGCTAAGAAGATGGTTCCTAAATTACCGATTTCTTGTAATAATAAGGCAGGTCCGGCGGAAATGACGGTTTCTAGACTGGCTCCGGCATTAACGCCTAACTTGACGATAAAAGGACATATCGCAACAATAACCAATTTACTGGCAGCTTTGACCTCTTTTCGCTTAATGAACTTTGTAACACATGGTCCTGCACATACCCCCATAAGAATTGCATAAAAGATGGGGAATAGGATAAAAGTTCCTTTCCAAATCGGTAATTTGATTACGCCAATACCATCTGCAATCACGATAAATACAAAAGCCAGCAGATATAATTTATATTCCTGCCGCAAGCGTTCTTGTAAAGAACGATATGAATACTTTTCTTTTTTCATATAAACCTTCTTCCTCTTTCTCTTTTGTTCCTTGTAATGGTAACAGATCATAATTAGGTAAAAAAAGGACAAATGGGCTATTTTCAAGGAAAATTTTTACTATTTTCATGATACAATCAATGATGAAGGTGATACTGTGACATTGGAAGAAGTATATCATATCGTGCCCCAATTAAAAGACTATCTTACGTATATGCCTGAAGAATATAAAAAGCGTCTTATCATCAAGGTACATCCAAGTGGATATATCATTCATCAAAAAGATAGTCCGCTTGACTATTTTGGAATTGTCGCCAGTGGTGAACATCGGGTCATTAATGAATTTGAGAATGGCAATATATTTATGATTGAAAAAAATGAACCGATAGATTTCATTGGGGAAGTAACGATTTTAGCAGGCATGCCGAAAACCAGCGTGACGATTGAGACAATTACAGAAAGTATCATTTTATACTTAAGCAGGCAAGATTTTGAAGATTGGATTGCTAAGGATATACACTTTTTGCGTCTGGTTGCGGCAAAAGTTGCCTTAAAACTATATCGTTCGAGTTATAATCGTGGGGCAAAGCTGTTTTATCCTCCCCAATTCTTATTACTGGATTATCTGATCAATTATGTGGAATCTGCCTTTTTAAAGATCCGCAGGCAATGCATATCGTCGTTAAAAAAACACGCAATGTATTGTATGAAGAAATTGGCATCAGTGTAAAAACATTAAATCGTACGATTGCCAGATTGAAAGAGGAAGGTCTGTTTGCTATACAGAAGGGGAAAATCACAATGTCGCCGAAACAGTTGAAGTGCGCTAAGGAGCGAATTGGGTATTATCGGCAGATGAATGTGAAACAATAAGGCGTATCTCATGGTAATTCAAAGAGAATGTGGTACAATAACACTATGTTTATGGAGGATGTATAAAATGGAAACTATTTTGAATCATGCATTTGCTCATCAAAAGTATTTTGAAGAGATGACGCGTATCCCTCATGGTTCTTTTCATGAGGAGGCATATAGTGCTTATTTAGAAGAATTCGCAAAAGCACATCAGTTTACGTATGAACGTGATGAAATGAATAATGTCATTATATGTAAGCCGGCAAGCAAGGGCTATGAAGAGCATGAACCGATCATTTTACAAGCTCATATGGATATGGTTTGTGAGAAACATCGCGATGTGGATTTTGACTTTGCAAAGGATGCTTTAAAGTTAAAACTGGAAGACGGTTATTTAATGGCGGAAGGAACGACGCTAGGCGCGGATGATGGTGTCGGTGTGGCATATATGCTGGCTTTATTGGATGATCAAGAGGCCAAACATCCAATGCTGGAATGCATTTTTACCGTACAGGAGGAAGTAGGATTATTTGGTGCATTGGCATTAAAGAAAGAACAATTGCATGCAAATCGCATGATCAATTTAGATGATGGTGGGGAAACCGCAACCTGTATTTCATCGGCAGGAGGTATGAATGTAATCTTCACACGTCCAAATCTGCAAGTGCCTATGCAAGAAAAGGCATATCGTTTAGATGTAAAGGGGTTAAAAGGTGGCCATAGTGGCGGTGAAATTGATAAAGAACGTGGAAATGCCAATCGTTTATTAGCACGCATATTATATGCAGTAAATGCAAAATTTGATATGCAGTTGCATATGATGGATGGCGGTGACAAGGATAATGCAATTCCACGTGAAGCATCAGCTGTTTTCTTTAGTGATGCACCTTTTATAAAATTGGAAAAAACAGTCCAGGAAATGACTGCGTTAATAAAAAAGGAATTGGAATTTAGTGATGCGAATATGGAAGTCGCATTTTATGAAACATCAGCAAAAACAGCCATGTCCATTGAAGATAGTGAAAATTTATTAAAACTAATGCTTAGTGTGCCAGATGGTTTACATCATCACAGTATGAGCATTGAAGGATTAAGTACTGCCAGTAGTAATCTTGCAGTCATTCATTGCGATGAAGAAGTCATGTTAAATGTTTCCTTACGAGGGGCTTTGGAATCTTATGTGGATGATTTAGCAATCACTATGGATATTTTAGCAGAGGCTTTTGGTTTTGAAACAAAACATGAGGCACGCTATCCAGCTTGGAGCTATGATGAAAAAAGCGAATTGCGAGAAGTTATGAAACGTGTATGCAAGGATATTTATGGAAAAGAATTAACGCTGTTAGCCGTACATGGAGGTTTAGAATGCGGTGTGTTTAAAGCCTTAAATCCAAACATGGAAATCGTAACGATGGGACCGCTGATGGAAGATATTCATACACCACAAGAACGCTTAGATATGGATAGCTTTGATAGAACTTACATCTTTTTAAAGATTTTCCTGGAAAACTTATAAGCGCATCCGAAAATATGATCAGATCACATATGGTCTGATTTTTTTTATGGTATGAATGAGTGAATGCTATGCAAGGTAAGCTTGCTTACATGGGAAGATGCCGATATGTTTTTTTCATATGTTCGATGGTTAACCTTGTTATAAAGCTTTGTAAATGCAAATGTAGCTATGTGTTTAGCTTTCTACAGATGTTTTTGCTTTTTAGGTAGAACTTTCCTATGGTTAGGGATTCTTTCGGCATGAAAGCGCTGTAAAAAAATGGATGTGGGAATTCTTACGATAATATAAGGAAATTATGAAAATTCTTTGGTTCAAGTTGGAGGGGTTATGCTATAATAAAATGCGGAACATATCACACGAAAACAAGATATGTGTAGATATTAAGATGTTAATGAAAGGACGTAAGGTTCATGATTATACGATCAATTGATGCAATTATCCGTATGTTGGATGCGGACTATATAGAAAATGGGGCTATTGAAGAAAAGATTCAGGGTGTCTGTATTGATTCTCGCAAGGTCGTGGAAGGAAACTTATACATCCCAATCCATGGTGTGAAGAATAACGGACATGCATATGTTGCACAAGCGATTGCGAATGGGGCAAAAGCTGTTTTATGGGAACGAAAAGAGCCGAATCCTCCCAAAGAGGTCGTTGTTATTTTAGTTGAAGATACAACAAAAGCTTTGCAAGACTTAGCAAAGGCATATCGGCATCAACTAAATATGAAAGTGGTAGGAATTACCGGCAGTAATGGAAAGACGAGTACCAAAGATATCTTAGCATCATTGCTTCAAGAACACTACATCACGCAAAAAACATTGGGCAATTATAATAATGAGATAGGTGTTCCCTTAACCTTATTAAGTTTGAGTGAAAATGTTGAGGCAGCTGTTATTGAAATGGGAATGGAAAATTTAGGGGAATTATCTTTTCTGACGCATATGGTAGAACCGGATATTGCGATTATTTCAAATGTAGGTACTGCGCATTTAGAAAATCTGAAAACGATGGAAAATATCGCTAAAGCGAAATTAGAAATTGTTGAAGGATTAAAAGAGCATGGCTTGTTTATCTACAATGGTGATCAGGAAATCTTGCAAAATGCGGTCACCCAGGCACAGATTCCTGGACATATTCGTATCCGCACCTTTGGAGTGAAGCCACAGAATGACTATGTGATTTCGCATATCACGCAAAAACGTGAAGGTGTCAGTTTCTGTTTAAATGATGATGTGTGTCCATATCATGTAGATATGATTGGTAAGCATCAAGCGATGAATGCAACAGCTGCCTGGATTGCAGCGAAAGCGTTAGGTTTAAGTGTAGAAGAAATCCGAGAAGGTTATCAAAATATTGAAAAAACAGGATTGCGCAATGAGCTTGTTGATTTTGGTAAGTGTTTGATCTTAAATGATTCTTATAAATCAAATCCACAAAGTGCATTGGCAGCTTTAGATACCATGGAAGAATTTGATGTTCCTTATAAGATTGCGGTATTAGGTGATATGCTGGAACTAGGTGACACCAGTGATATGATTCATTATACATTAGGTAAAGATTTAGCGAAGTACCATTTAAATGAAGTCTTAACGATTGGTGATATGGCGCGTTATATCACACAAGGAGCATTTAATAACTTAACAGGTGTACATATTGAACACTTTACGGATAAAGAAGCATTAATCTGTTATCTTCGTCCATATGAGCATAAAGACTGCATGCTGTTAGTAAAAGGAAGTCGTGGCATGAAGCTGGATGAAGTAGTGGATGCATTAGTAAAAAAGGAAGAAGAGGTAGTAAAATGAGTACATTGAAATTAGCTGTAATTTTTGGCGGAAAATCAAGCGAATACCCGGTATCTCTGCACTCTGCAGCAAGCTTGATTCGTTCCTTACATAAAGATAAATATGAACTGATCTTCATCGGAATCAGCAAGGATGGCGAATGGTTTGCATATGATGGTGATGTAGATGCCATTGAGCATGATACGTGGATGGATGGTAATATCACGCCATGTGTCTTATCCTGCTCCACTGCCCAAAAGGGGTTTCTTAAACTAAAGGAAGATGGCAGCTATGAAACACTTCCAGTGGATTGTATTTTCCCTGTTCTACATGGCAAGAATGGGGAGGATGGAACCATTCAAGGATTGTTTGAATTAAGTGGCATTCCTTATGTCGGCTGTGATCATATGAGCAGTGCTATTTGCATGGATAAAGAAATGGCGCATATCGTCATGGAAAATGCCGGTATTCCTTGTGCCCCTTATCTGTGTGTATACGAGGATGAACATTTGGATTATCGACATATTTATGAAGAAGCAAAAGCTAAGTTAGGTTTACCGATCTTTATTAAACCGGCCAATGCCGGCAGTAGTTTCGGTATTCATAAAATTGCTTCCTTTGATGACTTTGAAGAAAGCATGAAGGATGCGTTTTATCATGATGGCCGTGGCAAGGTGATTTTGGAAACGACGATTGAAGGTTTTGAAATCGGCTGTGCGGTGATGGGAAATAAAGAGTTGTTTGCGGGCAGTGTGGATGAAATTGAAACAGCCGCTCCATTCTTTGATTATGAAGGGAAATATCAAATGGTAGACTCTCATATCTACTGTCCTGCCAGAATCAGTAAAGAGCTGTTTGAAGAGGCAAGAAGCTTGGCTTTGAAAGCTTATCGTGCTATGAATTGTAAAGGTATGACACGGGTTGATATGTTTGTTACTCCTCAACAAAGCATTGTGATGAATGAAGTAAATACGATTCCCGGCTTTACGGATACTTCACGTTATCCGACGATGATGAAAGAAGCCGGTATTGAATTCGGCGATTTATTAGACAAATTGATTGCATTTGCATTAACAAGATAAATAAAAGAGGTGAGAACCATGCTGATGAGCGATACCAGAGCATGGCTGGAAATTGATCTGTCCAAGATCAGCCATAATGTAAAAGAAATACAAAAATTATTGCCCTCTACCAGCAAGATCATGGCAATCGTAAAAGCGAATGCGTATGGTCATGGAGATGTGGCATGTGCCAAAGAATTGAGCCGCTGTGGCATTGATTTTTTCGGTGTCAGCAGTGTGGATGAAGGCATTTCCTTACGTGAAGGCGGTATCCGTGAGCCAATTTTAATCTTAGGTTATACACCACCTGTTCATTTTCATCAAGTCATTCAACATGATTTGATCCAAACCTTTTTATCCTTAGACTATGCCAAAAAAGCAAATGCATGGTGTAAAGAGCATGGGGTTATCATGCATGGACATGTCAAGGTGGATACAGGAATGTCACGTTTGGGCATCATAACACAACAACAGGACTACCGTATCGAGGAAGTGAAAGAAGTTTATCATCTGCCACATATAGCAGTCGATGGCATTTTCTCCCACTTTAGTGTAAGTGATGGTCTGGATGAGGATAATAAGGCTTATACAAGAAAGCAAATCATGTTATTTGATCAGGTGTTGAAGGATTTGGAAGATGCCGGAATTGATGTTGGCATACGCCATTTACAAAATAGTTATGGTATCTTGAACTATCCGGATTTAAAGTATGATTATGTACGCCCGGGCTTATTGTTCTTAGGTGCGACAAGTGATGATGCCATTGATACGATCACGCATCCTGATTTTCAGCCTATCATGCAATTAAAAGCAAACATTTCAATGGTAAAAACGATTCAGCCAGGTGTCTGTGTAAGTTATGGCCGCCATTTTACCAGTGAGCGCATCAGTTGTATCGCCACAGTTTCTATAGGCTATGCGGATGGCTATCCACGCAGTGTTTCCAATAAAGGGGCATGTGCATTGTTGCATGGGAAACGGGTACCGATCATTGGCAATATTTGTATGGATCAAATGATGTTAGATGTTACAGATATAGAACATGTCAAAGAAGGCGATGTTGTTACTTTATTTGGTTGTGACGGTGATGAAAAGTTACCGATTGATGAATTAACTAGATTAGCTCAAACAATCAATAATGAAACATTTTGTTGGATGAGTGCGCGATTGCCAAGAATTTATAAATAGCCAGAAGTGGCTATTTTTCATGAAATTATCTGCTGAATTAAGTAATAGGGATCATAAAGGAGGGGAAATGATGCAGAAGAAAACATATTGTGCATTAGATATTGCAAAGTTTATGAGTGCTTTTTTAGTTATTTGTATACATACAGGGCCATTATTGGATATAAATGAGACAGCAAATTTTGTATTGGTTCAGATTATCGCCAGAATTGCCGTACCTTTGTTTTTCATAATTTCCGGTTATTTATTTTTTGCGAAACTGGATAATGAAAGAGAATGGAATGATTATGCAAATGTTACGGCCTTAAAACATTATGTATTTCGTTTAGGTAAACTTTATCTGATTTGGTCAATCTTCTATTTGCCATTTAATTATTTGTTAGTTAGGGGCGATGGATTACATGCGATGACTTTCTTGCGCTATCTGCGTGACTTCTTCTTTACCGGAAGTTATTACCATCTCTGGTTTTTACCAGCTTTGATGGTAGCGGTATGTGCTGTTTATGTTCTGCGTCGTTATGTTTCCTTGACGACAACGATAATCATCAGTGCCCTTTTGTATCTCATAGGGATGCTTGGTAATGTTTATCCACAGATGATTGAAGAGTTACCTTATATAGGTCGTGCATACCATTATTACATCCAGCTTTTTGTGACAACGCGAAATGGGATTTTCTTTGGTATGTTGTTTATTTCTTTAGGTGCTTATTTTGCGCAAGGGCGCATGGTCGTAAGCCGCAGTACCTTAGGACCCTTTATCGGCTTTGTATTGTCCCTGTGTGCTTTATTCGGAGAATGCTTTTTCTTAAGAGAACAAGGATATATGCATGATTTGGCAAGTATGTATTTGATGTTGGTACCAACGGTTGCATTCTTATTTATTACTTTATTATCCATAGATCTTAAGGTCAAAGAGCTTTATAAGACCTTGCGTGTGTTATCGCTATTGATCTATGTATCTCATCTTATGTTTGTTGTTGTGGTCACAGCTTTATTTCCAACGATGAATGCTTTATTACAATATGGAATTGTTGCGTTGTCTTCCTTATTGTTTGCGCTCATTATTTATACACTAGCAAAACATTTCCCTATTTTCAAACACTTATATGCTTAGAAAGGAAAGCTGATTGGCTTTCTTTTCCCTTTTAAAGGAGAAAAATACTTATGATACGTATTCAACAAATTCATTTAACGTTAGAAGAAGATATGACGTTACTTCCGGAAAAAATTATTAAAAAATTGCGCATAGCACCAGAGGAATTACTATCTTGGCGCATTCATAAAGAAACCTTTGATGCAAGATGGCGCCATATGCAGTTTACGTATACGCTGGATTGTACCCTCAAACATGAAGAAAATGTCTTAAAACATCCTCATAAGGATATCACCAAGACCCCGGATGAACGCTATCGCATGCCGAAAAAAGGTGTTGTCGGACTTGTCCATCGCCCGATTGTTGTTGGCTTTGGACCAGCCGGTATGTTCGCAGCTTTGTTATTAGCCCAGATGGGGTATCAACCTTTAATCTTAGAACGTGGAGAATGTGTGGAAAAACGTGTAAAAAGCGTTGAACACTTCTGGAAGGAAGGAATTTTAAATACCGAAAGTAATGTGCAGTTTGGAGAAGGTGGTGCCGGAACGTTTAGCGATGGCAAATTAACTACCAGAGTAAAGGATGTACGCATTCGCAAGATTTTGGAAGAGTTTGTACGCTTTGGAGCTCCTGAAGATATTTTATATACAGCGCATCCCCATATCGGTACGGATTTATTACGTGATATCGTGAAACGCATGCGTGAAGAAATCCTTCGTTTAGGGGCAGAAATCCGCTTTTCTACGCGTTTAGATGATATCTTGATTGAAAAAGGAGAAGTCTGTGGTGTTGTGGCAAATGGTGAAGTGATACCGTGTGAACAACTAATCTTAGCAATCGGTCACAGCGCTCGTGATACGATGCGTATGTTGATGAAACGAGGTGTCGCAGTAGAGCCAAAGGCATTTGCTGTAGGAGCCAGAATCGAACATCCACAACGCTTGATCAATGAAGCGCAATACAAAGCATATGCGAATCATCCTCGTTTAAAAGCGGCAGAATATCGTTTGACCTATCCGGCATCCAATGGGCGCGGGGTATATACTTTCTGCATGTGTCCGGGTGGATATGTCGTGCCAAGTGCCTCTATGGAAGGTGGCGTTGTGGTAAATGGCATGAGTGAGCATGCCCGTGATGGAGAAAATGCCAATAGTGCCTTGCTGGTACAAATACGTCCTGAGGATTATGGGAATGACCCGGAAAAAGCGATTCAATTTCAGGAAACATTAGAGAAAAAAGCATTTCAGGCAGGCGGATGTTCTTATAAGGCTCCAGCACAATTGGTTAAGGATTTTTTGGCACATCAAACTTCAAAAGGGTTTGGCAGTGTAGTACCAACCTATGCGTTAGGGGTAACACCGGCAAATCTGCATACTATCTTGCCAAGCTATGTGTGTGAGGCGATGGAAGAAGCAATACAAGGATTAGATAAAAAATTGAAAGGCTTTGCCTATCAAGATGCTGTACTGATTGGTGTGGAAACACGCAGCAGTTCTCCAATTCGCATGATAAGAAATAAAGAAGATTGTACCTCTATACAAATCAAAGGTATCTATCCTTGTGGTGAGGGAGCCGGTTATGCAGGAGGCATTGTATCGGCGGCGATTGATGGTTTGCGTTGCAGTGAGCAATTAATTGGAATGTATCATTATCACCAAGAATAATAAATAATGCGATTAACTTGTACCATTCTTAATAAATGTTATGGGCATGGATACATACGATCATAAACTACTTAACAATCATAAAAAATGATGCTTATGCATACGCTTTACCATGAGGTGATGCATATGAGCAGACGTTGCCGCTATACGATTTATGGAATTTTGGCAT
The DNA here is from genome assembly GCF_020563125.1 of Longicatena sp. 210702-DFI.1.196. Lineage (NCBI taxonomy): Bacteria > Bacillati > Bacillota > Erysipelotrichia > Erysipelotrichales > Erysipelotrichaceae > Longicatena > Longicatena sp. 210702-DFI.1.196. The sequence continues at coordinate 36,684 of NZ_JAJCPX010000012.1, forward strand.
GCTTAGGTATTTGTGTAATAGGTGTACTCGTTAAAATACTCTTTTTCAGTGGCTTATTCGTACCATTGTTAAAAGTGGATGGAGACAAAGAAATGAAGGTACAGGTACATGAATCATTTCGCGATCCCGGAGTGATAGCGAGCTATCGATTTCATGATTATAGTGATGAAGTGAAACGCACCTCGAATCTGAATACAGATAAATTAGGAACGTATACAATCGTCTATCATCTTGATAGTTATGATAAAAAAGTAAGTCGAACGGTACATGTTGTTGATACGAAAGCACCTACTATTACACTAAAACAAGGAAAGATGATTCGAGTGTTTGAGAATGGTACGTATCAAGAACCAGGCTTTCATGCACAGGATAATTATGATGGTGATCTAACCAAAAAAGTAACGGTTAAACATCATGTTAATATGAAAAAAACAGGTACCTATGACATTGTTTATCAAGTCAAAGACGCTAGTAACAATATTGCCAGTGTCACACGTAAAGTGCAGGTTTGTAAAGATCCTACAACGACCAAGCTGTATTATAATCATGATGATTACGACAATACTGCAGAAGAATGGTGGTTTAATAAAAGTAAGGAACATAAACGGACTACTGGCGCAAAACCGCAAAGCTTATTAGATAAATATGATGCTTATTATCAGGGGAAAGATGAAAAGGTTATTTATCTGACGTTTGATGAAGGGGGAAATGATATTACCTATATCAAACAAATTGCTGATGTCTTAAATAAAAACGACGTGAAAGCGACCTTTTTCTTGACGCGTAACTATATCAAGAACGAAGCCGATTTTATGCGCGATCTTGTGAAGCATGGTCATGTAATCGGCAATCATACTTGGCACCATTATGATATGACGACACTTGCCAACGCTAAAGATGTAGATGCTTTTGTTAAGGAAATTACAGAGACAGAAAAAACGTATATGGAAGTATGCGGAGTACCAATGAAGAAAGTCTTTCGTTTTCCGAAAGGCGGAGGCAGCGAACGTGCAATGAAAATGGTAAAGGATTTAGGTTATCGTACGTATTTTTGGAGTCACGCTTATTATGATTATGCCAGTGATGTAAGTGGAGAAGAAGCATTAAAGACAATGATGGATCATTATCATAATGGTGCTATCTATCTTTTGCATCCTAGCAATAAAGGAAACTATGAAGCCATGGATACCTTTATAAAGAATATGAAGAAGGAAGGCTATCGTTTTGCGACGGTGGATGAAATAAAATAATATATCATATTTTTTCTTATTAAGTTAGTAATCAATTTGTTTGATTCCTAGCTTTTTTTATTTGATCAGGTTATTTAGGAAAACATAGGGAAAGCAATCTATTATCAATCACATTGTATGAAAGAGTAAATATACTTAATGAATCATACATAAAATAACCATTTTTATTGACGATGAGAAATAAGCGTGCTAAACTTTTAAGTAGAAATAGGTATGATGTATTTGTGATTATTTAAAAGTTACCTGAAATCATTCATACAGATGAGAAAAATACTTTAACATCATATAGACATTTGAAAGGGTTGAGTAAAGTCATGCCACAGGGGAAAAGGATGCATAAAAAAATCATTATGCTTTGTTTATGTGCAGCTCTTTTTATTATGCAAAGTGGATTGTTATCAGCAGATGATTTTAATGCTGTTGATGAACAGCCAATAGAGACATTACCAGAAGAAAAGATAGAGACTTCAGCAAGTAAGGTAGCTTCAGAGGATACCCCAACATCAGATAGGAATGAAGAACAATCACTTTTAAAGCAGGATAAACCAGATGAAAACAATAAAGAAACGACTGTAGAAGAGAATGTGCAAAAAGATGTTAAACTATCACAAGATGAAACAGCACTTTCTACATACTATCAGGATAATAAAATTTGTATTTATAATTACAAACAGCTTCAATTAATTGGTAGTGGTAAGCCCGTATATGAAGGGGATGTAAAGGGTGCGATTGGTAATGGCGAGATGATTTTTATAGATGATCAGCCAATCACGTATTCATTGAACCAGGATTATTATCTTATGCAGGATATTGAGTTTGAAAAGTCATCCTTGTGGTATTATCCACAGGATTTTACGGGAACGATAACTTCATATAAAGAACGTAAAGAACATGTATTGTATGATGAAACAACAGATACCATTTATATATACAATCGCTATCAGTTATCTTTGATGCAATCAGCAAATGCTGAGCAGGAATATGTAACAACCGGGGACTGGAATGCGGAAACACTTGGTATTGGACAAGTTTATACATTAAAGGATGGTACACATTTAACCTATGGCAAAGCACATACGTATGTGCTTGCTTCCTCTTTTTCTATCGAAGAGGTAACCTTAAAAGCAGCTGCCCTTGCTTTCACCAATACGGATCAATATCCATCGGTATATGATGGAAGAGAGTATTTTGGACAGGTTGTTAAGACTATTGATAATAAAGATTATATCCTAATTGGGAATCAAAAACAGCTAAGAGCAATCGGTACGGATACAAAAGTCACAGAACCAATTTGGGAAGTATATGAAGAACGTACATCAATTCTCACTTCATGGCAGGTCAAAGAAGACAATGCGGATCATCCAATTCGTCTGTATTATCCAGGAGATGCAGATTTGATTAAGTTTGATGAGACGTTTGACTGGTCTAATAGAGAATTATATGCCGTAAAGAATGGAGAACATAAATTAGGCGATCGTCAAAAATTAGATGGAATCACGATTACGGATGCAACAAAATGTTACAACTACTATGGTAGTAAACTAGATGTCAAGCAAAAATTAACCTATGATGCAACCAGTACAGAACCTATCAATATTGGAAAAGCTGGAGCAACCTATAGCAATACGGCGAATTATATTATTTTCCGTGATATTTATTTAACAGAGGATGGGACAGCTTCAGGAGCGACGGTTGCCTGGGAGCCAATTGAAAATTTCACTGGTACGATGATTGGACAAAAGGGCATGGTTGAAGGCAGTAATGCAATCATTCATAATGTAGAGATCAATCAGACAGATGCTATTAATCAAAAAAGTGAAGGGATATTTACAAAAACTTATCATGAAGAATATGGAATAGGCTTCTTTAGAAGCTTAGCATCAGGTCGAGATAGTAACTTACAGTTTTCTGATGAACCTATTCTTGTATCACATATTACTTTAGATACTGTTCAAGTGAAGACGACAACAAAGAGCATTGATAAGAATGTTTCATTAATTGCTGGTGTTTTAAAGGTATTAGGTCTAGGGGAGAGCTTAAAAGATGATCCAAAATCCTTTGCGACTGGGGCATTAGCTGGTGTTGTAAAAGGAAACGTTCAAATAGACAATTGTCAGGTAACCAATCTTAAGGGAATTACAAATGCAAATAATTATACTGGAGGATTGATAGGATATGTATCAGGCATCACCAAATATGAAGCTATTACAGGGTTGATTGGAGGTACTTTAAAAACATTAAGCGAATTATTAAATGCTTTACCTGTTTTAGGCTTAGGTGATTTAGTTACATTCTTATTAGATGGTGGCTTATTAGATGTGGGAAGCTTAATTCCTATTGGCTATGTGAATGCGGTTATAACAAATTGTTCCGTAAGTTTTGCAAGTGGGGCATCAATTATCGGTAACGATTATACCGGCGGTTTTATCGGGGATATCAGAGGTTCTATCATCCACAATGCGAAAGTTATCACAAATGGTGATAGTGAAATCCAAGGAACAAATTATGTTGGTGGTTTCGCAGGAAGAGCAGCAAATCAAGTCATTGCTGGAGCCCTTTCTTCTTTAGGTATCGATTTGCTAGGTAACTTTCCTGTCAATACCGTCTTCTTAAATTCCCAAATACAAGGTAGCGGTAAACTTAATGTGACGGCAACTTCGACAGAGGATAATGCAGGTTATGCCGGTGGTTTTGTAGGAAGTATGAGCAATAGCTATGCAATTGATTGCAGTGTGAAAAATCTTGGTAAGGTTTCAGGTAAGGACTATGTTGGCGGTTTTAGCGGTAAAGCGGATATGGGAGATGTCGCAGATATCAATGAAAGTGATGATGATAAGCAAGGATTGTTAAAACTGGTTCAAGGATTGTTATCAAGTATCCTAAGTGGGGATAAAAATATTCAAATACTGAATCTAGTAGGTATGCGTCCTTCCGTCATGACGGGAATAGAAGTTAGCGGACAGCAGATTGCGATTATCGCCAGTGGCAAGCATGCCGGAGGACTCACAGGCTATGCTGGGGCAGTACAAATCTCAAATACGGAAGAATTAAAGGATGATACAAAGACAACAACCAAGGAAGTACAGCGGGTTTTAACAAAAAATAATATTTCTTATACGTATGACAAGAAGGGAAATAAAGTTAGCGCATCAACTTCTCTTACTGTATCAGCAATAGAGCATGCCGGTGGTGGCATTGGGAAAGCAACCATGACAAGCTTAAGTGATGTCTTAGGCAGTACGGTAAAAGCTGCGGATTATATGCGGTTTGAAGTAAAAGATATAACGATACAAGGTGGTACAACTGGTTTAAAGGTGAAAGCTACTGGTGCCAATAGTAATGCCGGAGGCGTGATTGGTTATGGATTAGGCGGAGAAGTACGAAATGTGAACTTAACGAATCTAGCATCCATCAGTGCCGGTAAAAACGCCGGAGGTTTTGCCGGGTATTTTGGAAGTGGAACCTTAGCGAGTGTTGGAGGTGTAGATGTCTTAGGATTAGGCTTGATTCAAGCAGATGGCATTCTTAGCTTGGCTGACATGGTGGAAACTATGGTATACGATAGTTCCATTTCCGGTACAACAACAGGGTTTCGTGTAGTGACGAGTGAAACGGACAGTCATAGCGGCGGTTTTATCGGTAACTGTATCAGTGGAAAGGTAAAACGTGCCAGTGTCACTGCTTTACAATCGGTATCTGCACCAATGGATGCCGGAAATGCCGGAGGTTTTATCGGCTATGCGAAAGCCGGAGATGCTTTAGCTACCGTAGGAAATTCAACTAATCTAGCGGGAATTAACCTCACCAATCTATTAGGAGTCATGAGTGCCTTAACACCGGAATTTCAAGATATTACACTTACTTATGTAGCGAATGGTGCTGATCCACAGGTTTCTGCGCAAATCGCTGGTGGTGTCATTGGCGATGGACAGGCAGTTGATATGAATTACCGTGTGAACCATCCGGATGCCGGTGATACATCAGCAGAGGCAAAAACAACGGTAAGTGGTTTAGCATATGTAAAAGGAACAGCTTATGCCGGAGGTTTTGCTGGTCGCTTATTGCCAGGTGATGTTGCACAAACCGGTTCTATCAAGGTATTAAATCTGTTAGATGCTACCCAGTTGCTAAGTGTCATGGATGTCGCATACCCTAAACTTTCTGATATTTCTATTACAGGAGAACAGCTAATTGTTCGTGCAACAGGAAAACAAGGTGATGTTGCATTAGGTGATGCGGGTGGTTTTCTTGGCCATGGCAAGGCGGTGACAATAGCGCATGCCAATATAACAGATGTAAAAGAAGTTATCGGTGCTTATCATGCCGGTGGTTATGTGGGCATCTTACGTTCCGGAAGTGTAGCAGAGGCAAGTGATGCTATAGGAGAATTGTTAAACTCTATTTTAGGTAAATTATTAAATGTAAAAGAATTAACCAGTGTTTTACAAGCTGCCAGCAGTACCATTACGGATGCAAAAGTATCCGGACATGCAAATGATGAGGGCAATGCTGGATTGTATGTACATACTGAAGTGTTTGAAGGAAATGATATATCGCAGGCACAAGGTTATGCCGGTGGTTATGTCGGAGAGATGCAGAGTGGATATATTGATAATCAAGCGAATGCCGTTGATGGACAAAAAGGAACAGCAGTAGAGCATCTTTGGAAAGTAGAAGGGTTACGCTATGCCGGTGGCTTTGGTGGCCTTGTGCAGGCAGGCAGTGTTGCGGAAGTCGGACAAGACAGCAGCCTTTTAAATAAGCTGACACAATTCAATGATACACTTAGTGTTATTCAAGCTTTTGTGCCGGTTATCCAACATGCATCCATACGCTCAATTGCGAGTGGAATGCGTGTGCATGTAAGTGGCAGTGATACAAAAGATAATACAAATGATGTAAATACCGGAAGTGCCGGTGGTTATATCGGTTATGCCAGTGGTGTTCAAATTAGTAACTGTGATGTACAAAAGCTGCAAAATACAAAGGTTGTAGAACCAAAGGATTTGCAGACAAGAGAAGCTAATTCTTATTTTGATGGTACAAGTGACTATGCAATAAAAGGTTATCGCTATGCCGGTGGCTATTTTGGTAAGGTTGTAATCGGCAGCACGGCAGCCATTGGCGGAGTTAAGGTTTTAGATAAGGTTTTAAAGTTGGCAAATGCAGCTTCTGCCTTAAATGTTGTTGTATCCATCGTAGAGCATAGTGATGTTTACGGCGTTGCTTCCGGATTTAATGTTATCGCAAGTGATACGACTGGAAAGATCGGAAAAGCAGGCGGTTTTGCAGGAGATATGCAGGGAACACAGGTTCAAGATGCCAATGTTTATCGTTTTGCTCATATCATAGCCAGAGAAAGTGCCGGTGGCTATGCAGGTACTATACAACCAGGTGATGTGGCAAATGTTGTCACAGGAACAAGTGTATTAGGTGGGCTGATTCAAGCGGATAATCTAGTAAGCGTCCTGCGAACGTTTGTCCCAACAATTAAAAACAGTGAAACAACTTGTATCCCATGTGGCGGTGTCGTAAGAGCAGATGCGCAAAGCAGTGATGGTGTGCTAAGAGGTCTGGCAGGCGGCTATGTCGGTCATAATTTCGGTGGTCAGATTTGGGGCAATGATGGTAGTGATTGGAAGAGCAGTGCCTATACTGGACCACAGCGCAAAGCAAGTATAAAGCGCATTCGTTCGGTATATGGTGTGGAATATGCCGGTGGTTACACAGGTTTGATGCAATGTGCCAATGTGGTAGATACCGGCAGTCTGCATCTCTTATTTGATTTGATTACACTTGATAATCCATTGACTGTAATGCAGTCAGTATATCCTAGCGAAAAGCAAACAGCGGTTTCAGGACCTTTGCGAAATTTGGATATGGCAGAATGGAATGCCTGGGTAAAGGCAGTCGGTGTATATGGGGCATATGGACAACAGTTAAAAGAATTAGGAGAAGTTAATACTGCTGAAGAGTTCACTAACATCATACAAAAATATGCCTATGGTTATGCAGTAAGTGCCGGCCGTAACCAGGATGCTGCAACCTCAATACAAGGAAGTGCAGCTGGTGGCTATGTAGGACGCATGGAAGGCGGTACAATTACAGATGCGATAGCGCAGGACTTAAAAATAAGTAATGCATATCGCAGTGCCGGTGGTTTTGCAGGCGAAATGATAACGGGAACAGTTGCCAAAACCGGTGATATTGATTTAGCTAATGTAAAATTAGCAGGTACGATACCAGCGATAGAATCTTTTGTGCCTGTCATTCACACATCAAGTGTTGAAGGATATCGTGGCGGTGCCAGTATTGCTGCTACTGGTGTCAATCAAACACAAACAACCGGGTATGCCGGTGGTTATGTCGGCTACATGGTTGGCGGACAAATTTGGGGGAATGCGACAACAGCTTGTAATATCGAAAAACTGCGTCGTGTAGATGGGACAAGTTATGTAGGAGGCTATGCGGGTAAAGTAGATCCAGGCAGTGTCACACGTGTGGATACCGCAACCAAGCAAGGACTATTAAATCAGGTACTAAATTTATTGATAGCATCCCCAGCAGATCTTGTTCAAGTATTGAATGCAACGATATCAACCATCCGCTATGCCAAAGTATCCAGCTGGGATGATTGGGGCATTGTCGTAAATGGTGCTTATCAAGAGGGTGTAAATACAGCGTATGCAAAAGCAGCCGGAGGCTTTGCCGGAAGTTTATCAGGCGCGGTATTAGGAGAAGAAAAGACGGCAGATTCCGGTGTCCATGTAGATCGTTTACGTTCTGTTATTGGAGGAGATCATGTTGGAGGTTGTTTTGGAATAGGTGATGTCGATGCAGCAGCACAAGTATCTGGAGATGAAACAACCAATATCCTACATCTTATTAAAACCGGTGGTATTGATGTATTGGATACTTTCCGCACCTATGTATACCATAGTGAGGTTAAAGGAAGTCCACAGGCTGGCTTACATGTTAGCGCACATACGGAATCATCCCAAGGAAGCAATGCATCTTTAGTTTATTATGGCAATGCCGGCGGCTTTGGCGGCAGCTTATTGGATGGCTCTATCAAGAATAGTACCGTGACCAATCTAGCAAAAGTTGAAGGCTTAAATAACACCGGCGGTTTTGTTGGCTATTGTGGCAAGAGCGGTGTCGTTGATGCTGATAAGCTAGATGTTTTAGAAGGTAGCTTTGGAGAACTACTTGGTGGCTCTTTAGGTGTACTGGATGTTTTTGGCTCTAATATCCATGATAGTAAGGTATCCGGTATTGCGGGTGGTTACCTTGTAAACAGTGGGCAAGGAACACAGCCAATTGCCGGTGGCTTTATCGGTTATGGTAATCTTGCCCGCATCGTGAATTGTATTGCCGGAGGTGAAACACAGGAACAAGGAGTCAATCAGGTAGCCAGTCAAGGTATTGCCGGTGGCTTTATTGGCAAAACCGATTTTGCTTATCTGGCCGATGTACAATTCAAGTCAGAACTTGTCAACGCCTTGTTAACGGTTGTTTTAAATCCATTAGTAAAAGCGTTATATATAGACGATTTAGAAAATCTGGGTTTACTTGATATCAATCTTGGCATTCTTAAGGTAAAAGCTTTAAAAGATGGCGATGTAGTCAATCTGAACCTGTTAGGTTTAAAAATTTCGGTTAGTTTGTCAAAAAAATCATCAGAAAATCCAGCTGAAACCGATTTTGCGATTATTACCTTAGGAGATTCTACAATAAAGTTACCATGTAATGAGAATGGATTAATAGATTCTGAGCAGAATGAACAAAACGTCCGCGTCACTTTAATCAAAGCAAATCGAACAAAAGTAGAAAACAGTAAAGTTAACGGTACAAAGTTTGGTTATGATGTATTTGGCGGTGGAGCGGATAATGACAAGGATGTGCAGAAAGAAGAAGGTAGCAGTGGTGGCTTTGTTGGTTTTAACAAAGAAGGACTCTTCTTCGATAACACGATGGAATTGTGTGATACTATCAAGGGTACTGCAAATTCGATTGGACCTTTTACAGGAAAGAGTAGTCTTGCTTCAAGCTATGACTTCAATACGATTGAAAAGGTAGAAGGTGAGAATAATCTCTATCACATTTATCGAAAAGTAAACAGTATATATAACGAAATAACAAAAGAAACGTCCATCTTAACTGATATAACAACAAAGGTTGATGATTGGAATGCATACAGCATTAAACATATCGTCAATGTAAAAGAATTTGAAACGCTGAAAGATGCGCAGCTTGTATCATCTACTTCACAGCAAGCAATTCCATTAAATGCTTATGTATCACCAGCAAAAGCAGTGCTGATGGATGATATATCATCCGGGACTAATGCTTCTGATACAACCAAACCAGAACCATCACAGGAACAAGATCCATGCGATGAATTCTTGAAACTCACAATCAATAAAGTTTGGAAAGATAGTGATAATCGCGATCAGCTGCGACCAGACAAGATCAACATTACACTGCAACGATCATGGATAGAAAATAAGGAAGAGAAAAGTGAAATTGTAACGGGATATGAGAGTTATGTCATCAATGGTGATACAACAAAAGCAACTTGGCAGCATGTACTTACAGATCTGCCAGCTTACAAGACAGCAGAGGATGGAAGTCTTTGTTATTACACCTATACCGTAAGTGAAACAGCAATACCAGACTATATTACCAAAATAGATAGTTCACAGGATCATACAACCTTTACGATTACCAATAGTCATTTTGCAATACTGCCAGATACCGGTGGCATGGGAATCTTTATGTTTATTCTGGTGGGAGGCTGTATATTGATCGTTATGCTTTATAGTGATGTGATAAGGCATCAGAAAAGAAGAAAGGAGCGGCTAGCTATGAAGAAACAGCAGCGACAAAGTAATTCACCACCTGCTTGATACAAAGCAGAAAAATATTCATAACAGAAAAGGAAAGAGGGAAAACAAATGAAAAGAATATTTGCAAGTTTTATGGCAGTGGCAGTTGCCTTTGTCATGGTGTTAGGGTTTGGTAAGCCAATCACGGCTGCGGATGGACAAGGAAGTTTAACAATCAACGGTACGAAAGATGGTAAAACGGTGGAATTGTATCAATTGTTTAGTGCTACAAAAAGTGGTGATAATGTCGCATATACATTGAATACGGATTTCGAAGAGTATTTCCTTACGTTACCTGGATTTACTGGTAAGGCAGATGATGCTTTGTCAACTGCTGCATATGATTATGTAAGTGGATTAAATGAGGATACAGCTAAAGTAGATTTTGCCAAAAATGTTCTAAATTGGTTAGTCACCACAGAAAAAGGAAAAACAATAAATCCGACAAAATCTGAGACAGCTAATGCAGATAGTTTAACGATAGCAGATATATCATACGGATATTATTTGGTTTATCCAAAGGGTGCAGCAGACACAGTAAATGGGACTAATGAATTAGTAAAGAGTCCAGCTATGTTAGTTAGTATTCATAAAACTGAAACAACAATTAATATGAAAAGTACATATCCGACAGTGGATAAGGTAATCGTAGATGGAAACACTAATATAGCAAAAGATGCAAATATCGGTGACACGGTAACTTTTAAATTGACATCCGTTGTTCCTGATATGACCGGTTATAGTAGTTATACTTTTAACTTTAAGGATACATTATCAGAGGGTTTAACATTTGGCGAGATTAGCAGTGTGAAAATAGGGGAAAAGATTTTAACGGAAGATAATACAGATACACCGAAAGAGGATACATATACTTTAACTAAAAATGGGCAAAGCATTACAATAACCTTTAATAACTTTATTTCTAACAAGGATTCAGTAGGAGTATCAATAGAGGTTACGTATACAGCTATTTTAAATGAAAAAGCAGTTTCCGGAATGAATCCGAATTCCAATAGCGCAACTGTAGAGTATAGCAATGACCCATCGAATCCAGCAACAGGAACTGAAGACTCTGAGCCTAGTGTAGTTGATGTACATACTTTTGATTTTACGATTTATAAGTATTATTTAACAGATACAAATGATGCTGAATCAAAAACACCTTTAGCTGGGGCACAATTTGAATTGTATAAAGCAGATGGTACTTCTAAAATTAATTTAATTGCCTTTACTGGAGGAAATTACCGACAGGCTACTTCAGAGGAGGCAAATAAAGAAGGTTTTACTTCAGCTGTTATAACCTCTGATGATGATGGTAAAGTAAAAATAAGTGGACTTGATGCTGGAACTTATAAGTTAAAAGAAATCAAAGCTCCTGATGGTTACAATAAACTTGTAGGAGATGTAACGATCAAGATTGCGCCAACTTATAATACTAGTACACAAAAATTAGAGAAAGTGGATGTTACATATACAATAGGAGATCAATCAAAAACAATAACAATAACAAATAAAGATGCTTCTCCAGAAATTCCAATTGAGAACAAATCAGGCAGTGTATTACCGGATACAGGTGGGAATGGTACGATTATGTTCACTATCGTTGGTGTTGGTATTTTAGCAGTGATGATTAGCTGTTCTGCCATTAGTAGAAAACGCAGAAGAGCATAAGTAAAAAGGAAGAACAGGACTTTATTTAAGAAAATCACCTGTTTTTTCCGCAATGGGCATGAGAAAGCTTGTGCCTATTGCGGAAGAAAGATAAGATTGAGGATGAGGTTATGAAAAGACGAATCTTTATGTGTTTGCGAATATGTGGCTATCTGATAGGGTTAGGTATCTTATTTTATCCGGCTATTAGCAATTATTTGAATCAGCGACATGCGACAACGATTGCTACAGATTATGAACAGGAAGTATCACATATTACGCAACAGCAAGAAGATGAAATGATGCAAAAGGCATTGGCATATAATCGAACATTAATTGGAAACAGTGAGATACTTGATCCCTTCAGTGAAGAAGCGAAACAGTTGAAGCATACTACTTATAATAAACTGCTAGATATAGATGGAAATGGCATGCTTGGTTATATTGAGATACCGAAGATTCATATTTTATCGCCAATTTATCACGGAATAAGCGAACGTGTATTACAATCTGGTATCGGACATTTACCAGAAACTTCTTTGCCGGTGGGCGGGGAAACAAGTCATACGGTATTATCTGGACATCGGGGATTGCCTAGCGCAAAACTTTTTACCGATCTGGATAAAATGGAAAAAGGGGACGTATTTTACATCAAAGTTTTGCATCATACCCTTGCTTATCAGGTGGATCAGATACTAACTGTGAAACCAACACAAACCCAGGCGTTATCCATAGTAGAAGGAAAAGATTATGTAACTTTATTGACGTGTACGCCTTATGCGATAAATACACATCGCCTATTAGTGAGAGGAACAAGGATTCCTTATGAGGAAGCTGTTAAAATAGCTGATGAAATGGAATTAAAGGCTGAATTGCCATTCTATATTAAAGCATTAGGTGTTGCATGTATTGTATTAATTGGGGTATATATAAGTGTAAAGTGGTATGTACGAAAGAAAGGAAACGCATATGAAGAAAGGAAATAAACGATATAAAATCAGTATTGGTATTTTCTTCTGCAGTCTGCTTTTTATAATGCCTTTTGGTATTGCATACGCAAAGGAATATGGAAATGTCATTATCAAAGCAATCATACAAAAGGATGGTGATGATAGGCACGCATTACAAAATGTATCGTTTGCGATATACAAAGTTGCCGATTGGAAAGATTCAGAATGGACTCAAAGTGGTGATTTTCTGCATGTATCACTGAATTTAGATGATATGGATTCTTTGCATCAAAAACAAAATGCTCAAATGTTAGCCGATTATGTACATGAGCATGGTTTAAAAGGTATACAGAGTACAACTAATAGTCAAGGTGAAGCGGTTTTTACTAAGCAAGAAGCGGGGATGTATTTATTAGTACAAGAAAAGCAGGCAACTCTACAAGACAGTATTTATAGCAGTGCCCCATCGTTGTTTAGTGTTCCATTGCAGATGGATGGGAAAGAACAATGGGAAGTTGTGATAGAACCAAAATTTGAAAACAAAACTTTACCAATACAAGACGATGATTCTTCTGCCTCTCATCAAAAAGACCCCTCTTTCGCAACGGGGAATGATGCATCATCTTCTGCAAATAAAGATGTGCAGACGAAAGATATTACCAGGAGAATAGAGATCTTGAGCCTCTTCTTAGGCAGTGGAGGGCTATTGCTGCTCTATGGAAAGTATAGAAAAGCAAGTCAAAATTTATGAAGAAATTGTAAATAATTGACGGTTGACAAAAAAGATGAATTGCGATAAAGTAGGAAAGACAAAAAAATCATATAGAGGCAGCGATGCGTCAGAGTAGGAGTAGGAGCCGGCAGGCAGTGAAAACTTTGAAAGGTAATCATCGCCGAAGGTGATTTTCCGGCGGGGAAGTTATCTGGGGTTATCTGGAAATACCGATAACACTCCTTCATGTAAGATGAAGAGGAGCTATTGACACTCGAACTATGGAGTCGTGCAATAGCGCGACTTTTTTGTGTATTAAGAAAAGAGGTAAAAAAATGAAACTTAAGAAATTAGCAACAGCCGCATTGGCAATGACATTTGTGCTTTCCGGATGTGGAGGAAGCGAAGATGATGGAAAAAATGTATCTAGCGTAACTGGTAAAGAAAAGTTTGTAGTTGGTATGGAATGTAACTATGCGCCATTTAATTGGCAGAGCAATGAGCAGACAGATACCAGTGTAGCAATCGGTGGAGCCGGTTATTGTGATGGCTATGATGTACGTGTGGCACGTTATGTGGCAGAACAGTTGGATCGTGAAATCGAAGTTAAAAAAGTTAGCTGGGAAGGATTACAGCCAGCATTGAATTCAGGTGAGATTGATGCGGTGATTGCTGGGATGACAGCCGATGATAAACGCCGCGCAGGTATGGATTTTACTACGCCATATTATGAAAGTGAAATGGTTATGATCGTTCGTAAGAGTGATAAAAAGGTTGCAAAATACAATGATATTCAACAATTTAAGGGCAAAACCGTTATTGGTCAGAAGAGTACGAATTATGATACGGTCATTGATCAAATCAAAGGGGTAAAGCATGCAACACCAAAAGCGACTTATCCTGAAATGATCGTGGCTTTACAGAAAAAAGAAGTGGATGGTATTACAGCGGAACTTCCTGTAGCTGAAGGGGCAGTTGCGGCTAATAAGGATCTTACCATTGTACATTTCAAAAAAGGGAAGGGCTTTGACATTGATACAAGTGTTTCTATTGCTATGAAGAAAGGGACTAGTGATTCCCAGCTCTTTAAAGACGTTCAAAAAGCAGTTGATAATCTTTCTAAGAAAACGCGAGATGAATGGATGAAAGAAGCACGAAAAGCTCAGCCTAAGGCAGAATAAGGAGGAGTTTCTTACATGGTAATTGCTGCTGTTCCTGAAGGAATGCTGCCAAAAGCCTGGTGGATATTCCAAAACAATATACCATTATTATGGTATGGTATTAAGATTACGTTAATGTTGGCAGTATTGGGCACTTTCTTCGGTTTATTGATTGGTCTAGTGCTTGGTGGTGTCAGAGCCGTAAAAATAGAGCCGCGTGATCGTATGCCAATACGTATAGTAAAACGTATCTTGCATAGCATTGTGGCAGTATATGTATGGTTTTTTAGGGGTACGCCAATGATGGTACAGGCAATGTTTCTGTATTATGCATTGCGCCCTTATCTGGGATGGAGTGCTAATGTTGCTGGAGTCGTCATCATATCTGTAAACACGGGTGCTTACATGTCCGAAATCATACGAGCAGGGATTCAATCTATCGATAAGGGGCAAATTGAGGCTGCTCGAAGTCTTGGTATGACAAATACACAGACCATGACAGCCATCGTTTTACCACAAGCCATTCGCAACTCCTTCCCTTCTTTAGGCAATGAATTAATTGTTAATATCAAAGATAGTTCTATGCTGAATGTCATTGGCGTAATGGAATTGTTTTTCCAATCTAGTTCTGTAGCGGGAAGTATGATGCTGTTTACGGAAACCTTTCTATCTACCTGTGTTATTTATTTGCTATTGACGAGTGCTGCTACGCTATTGTTGACATGGATTGAAAAACGTCTGCATATGCCTAAGACTTCCTTTCCGACTAGTCAAAGCGTACCTAAGGCAGGTGATTTGGCATGAGTGATACTTTGTTAGAAATTCGTCATTTAAAAAAACATTTTGGTTCTTTGGAAGTGTTAAAGGATATTGATTTTCACTGTGATAGCAATGAGGTTATTACTATTATTGGTTCTAGCGGAAGTGGAAAATCAACGTTATTACGCTGTATCAATTTATTAGAAACACCGGATGCCGGTGAAATACTTTATCATGGTAAGGATATCTTAAAGGGTGAGTTGAATTTGAATGTTCATCGATCACATGTTGGTATGGTGTTTCAGTCATTTAATTTATTCAATAATAAAACGGTATTAGAAAACTGTATGCTAGGCCAGCTCAAGGTCTTGAAACGCAGTAAAGAAGAGGCGAAGGCAAAAGCGTTGGATAATCTGCGTAAGGTTGGTATGGAGATGTTTGCCAATGCCAGCAGTATGCAGCTATCTGGCGGTCAGAAGCAGCGTGTGGCAATTGCTCGCGCTTTGTGTATGGATCCTGAAATCCTATTGTTTGATGAGCCAACCAGTGCATTAGATCCGGAAATGGTAGGTGATGTTCTGTATGTCATGAAACAATTGGCTAAAGATGGTTTAACCATGATCGTCGTAACACACGAAATGGCATTTGCTCATGATATCAGTTCACGTGTCGTATTTATGGATCAAGGTGTTATTTGTGAGCAGGGAACACCGAGTGAGCTTTTTGAGCATCCACAAAATGAACGTACGAAAGCATTTTTAAAACGCTATCGATTACAAAAGCAATAAACAAAAAAAGATAATCCAAAGGGAGCACTTAGTTCCTTTTGTCATCATGAATCTGTAGGGAAAAAGCACAACCGTGTAATCTCCCTACTTTTTCTATGACAACTTCAGTTTCGAGATGTTTGTAAATAATACGCGATGTTCCATTGCATTTTCACCTTGTATTCGTTACTATTAAATAGATGATACATGGAGAAAATACGAGGTTAGGAATATGCACAACAAGGAACTTTATTTAGAGATGATGTGCAGTTTTTTTAGGAAGGCTGTGAATAGGAGTGAATATACAAGCTTGACGATGCAATACTAGGGTTGTTTTCATGAAGACACATATCATCATGCGTGGATACTCGCTTTTTTATGCAGTGTATTTGTACCAACAGCGCTTCTTTCTTCATTTGTTTGTAATTGGAAGAAGCGGATAAATTCAAGATGTGGGCATTGATGTTTTAAGTGCGATGTTCGGTTTGCAAATGCGCAAAAGGTATTTAGCTAAGAAACAGCATAAATAGCAGATAGGGAGATGAGTAAGGATGGATGTGCATACGATAGCACCAATTTTATTTCAAACAGTAAAAGCAGCCGGTGTTGTGGCAAGAAATTTACAGGCCAATATTCAAAACGAAGGGAAAACCATTGAACGTGAAGAACGAGAAAGTGATGCACATTTTGCAATGAGAGAAGCGAAAACTAAGGTGGATGAGTTAGTACAGGAGATGCTGTTACAAAGTGTGTATCCTTATCTTGGTCATATGGTAACTTTAGATGTGGAAGAGGATACACCCTCGTTGCGCTTATATCCAAAGCAGGATCATGCATATACCCTCATTATTGATCCAATTGATGGTACGCTGCCCTACATTCAGCAGGCGGATACCTATTCGATATGTGTGACTTTGCTGCAAGAACATGAGCCACTTATTGTAATTGTTTATTTTCCAGCACGTGATGTTTGCTATTCTTATGTTGAGGATGCTGGAACAATGTATTATGAACAGGCATCCTTAAAAACTTATGAACAGGGTGAAAAATTGACCTTTCCTTCGCAACCGCCAATGCCCAAATTACTGTTTAAGAATGCGCGGGTTCCTCAAGCGTTGGTAGAAAAAATGCAAGATGCGGGATATGAAGTGATCGATGATCAAGTGCATGGATGGAACTGTCCTGCTGCAATACTGGCTTGTATGCGTTATGAAGCTATGGCGTATTGTTGCGCAAAGCGCAATTTGCGAGATGTCATGCTAGCGATGATCATGGCTAAGATGCAGCATGGATATGCTTATGATTTTAAAGGAAATCCCATCCTTTGGAATACACATGGTCGACAAGCGGAAATCGTTGTCAGCGGCTACGATTTAACGGAATTCTTCAAGATATTAGAGAGAAATTAAATTTAAAATATACAAAATGGAGAAAATTTACGCTTTTCTCTTTTTTTTATCGTATGACAGTATGGTAGGAGGTATGGCATGGAAAAGATACATATACAAAAACAAATTACACAGCAAATTAAGAAAGAAATGCTGTTTTTGCAACGATATGCAGAAGAATTGCGGCTGCATAGTGTCTTATATGAGGAAGATGGCAGGCATCTGCAAATTGAAGATGAGCTTGTGGATTATTTGCATTATACAAGAAGTGTCTTAGATTTACGAAATGACTGTAAACAGAGGAAAGAGCCAGTCTTAAAAGCAATGGAGCAACGAAATTTGCGACATCTGCAGAAACAAAGTCGTGATCATCATGCATATCAATTGCTTCAAACGATTTTACAATTACCCAAGCAAGAGAAAGATCTATTGTTAGATATGTATGTCCGCGGCTTAGATCGCAGAATCATCATGCTGCATCAAGGAGATATCGTAGAAAGCACATTATATCGTCGCTTGCAACGAGCGTATCAGCATGTATATGAACTTTTGCGCTATATGTAAGATAGTTATTTTTTCAAAGGTGACACTATGCAACTCTTAGGATTTCTTAAGGCTTTCTTACAAAGTTGTTAGCAGTCAATCTATTCCATATATGGAAAATATGATATAATACTTCTGTCAAAGCAGAAAAAGGTTAACTTTTTTTGTTTCTTGCGATAACAGGAGGGAATCAGATTGGATAAACGAATTGTCATTAATATGCTTTCCAATGCCGATAAAGTGGAAGGCCAGGGAGTAGGAAGTGCTTATCTGGAACAGGTGAAACTAGTCAGCGAAGGCGCAAGTGATCTGTTCGATGTTCGCATCAACAGTGTGAAAAAAGCAGATATCGTTCATTCTCATACGATAGAACCGCAGAATTATCTGCGTATGAAAAATAATAAAAATGCTAATGTATGTTATGTACATTTTTTACCTGATACCTTAGATGGCAGTATTCAATTGCCTAAGGCATTATTTCATGTATTCAAAAAATATGTTATAAGCTTCTATAAGACAGCCGATTATCTGATTGTTGTAAATCCGACGTTTATGAAAGAATTGGAAACTTATGATATACCTAAAGAAAAGATGGTATATATTCCCAATTATGTGTCCAAGGAAGACTTTTATGAAAAAAGTGAAGAAGAACGTTTCGCTATACGTAAGAAATATGGCATTACGGAAGATGCTTTTGTCGTTATTGGCGTTGGTCAGGTACAGACTCGTAAAGGGGTGCTGGACTTTATTGAGGTTGCTAAAAAATTACCGCATATTCAATTCGTTTGGTGTGGTGGGTTCTCTTTTGGAAAGATTACCGATGGCTATGAAGAACTGAAAAAAGTCGTTGAAAATCCACCTGCAAATGTGAAATTTTTAGGCATCATTCCACGCAGTGAAATGAATGATATTTATAACATGAGCAATCTGTTATTCATGCCATCTTATAATGAATTGTTTCCTATGTCCATCTTGGAAGCAGTGAATTTAAAACGCCCATTAGTCTTACGTAATTTGGAATTATATGAGGATATTTTATTTCATAAATATCAATGTGGGGAATCCAATGAAGACTTTGTGATGTTGATTGACCGATTACAAAAGGATACGGCGTTTTATCAACAAAGCAGTGAGGATTCCGCTTATATCAGTCAGTATTATTCAAAAGAAAATGTCTTGCAGATCTGGAAGGACTTTTATACAAGGGTTTATCAAGAGCAAGAAAGTGGGGAACTGCTGAGAAGACGCAAAGAAGAAAAGAAAGCGAAAAAATAAGCAGTAATAACTGTCTGTTTTGCGCTTAAGGCATATCTTATATCTTTGTTGTTCATTATTTAAAAGATAGCGATATGCTGTTGATCGCATTTGTTGAGCGGTCTTAAAAGCGAGGGATTAAGATGAAAAATTCTGTAAAGAGTTATGTCCTGAATTTCCTGCTGATCATTGGGTTGACCGTTGTTGCCTTATGGTTTGCATTAAAGGATCATTATCAGGAGGTCATGACGCTGATCGGCGGTATGCACTGGTACTGGCTTGTGATCATTTTGCTGTGGGGAATTGCCTATGCCTGTGTGGTAGGCTGGATCTTAGCAGTATTTGCTAAAAGAAGTAAAAAAGATTATACCGTTTTACAAGGTATCGCAAATGGTTTTGTAGGTATCTTTTTCAGTGGTATCACACCTAGTGCAACCGGCGGACAATTTGCGCAAGCGTATATATTTAAGAAACAGGGGATTAAATTCAGTGATGGTGCCAGTATCTTATGGGCTGATTTTATTGTCTATCAAACAACGATGATGCTGTATGTTACCATTTTGTTTCTGGCACGTTTTTCTCATTTTATGGCAATCATCGGTCCATTGTTTTTTGGTATCTTATTGGGTTATCTTGTGAATGTATGTGTGATTGGTGTCTTGTGGACAATGGCGTTGTTTCCTCGATTATATGTGCGATTGTCACAAGGCTGTGTAAAGATTTTGGCAAAATTGCATATTGTAAAAAATAAAGAGAAGACATTAAGCAGCTGGACGGCACAGATGGAATCTTTCACTACAGAAATCAAAAAGATGCAGCATGAGAAAAAGATGATCTTACAGGCGGTTGTATTGAATATAGTACGAATGACGATACAATTTACATTGCCTTACTTTATCATGAAAGCAATGGGGGTTTCTGTAGGGGCAGATCGTTTTATTGATTGTCTAGCACTTTCCAGTTTTGTCTTAATGGCCAATGCCTTTATCCCCATACCCGGGGCGAGTGGAGGAACAGAATTGGTCTTTACGGCTTTATTTCAATCCGTAGTAAAACATGCAGCATTAGCAAGCGGCGTTATGATCCTATGGCGTTTTTCAACCTACCATGTTGTCATGCTGGTGGGGGCTGTCGTCTTCTTGTTCTTAAAACGGAAATATGATAGTGAAAAATGGATGAAAGAGGAAAAGGAGGCGGATGTATGCGAATAGGTTTATTCACCGATACATATACACCAGATATTAATGGAGTTGTATCCAGCATCGTTACTTTACAAAAAGAACTAGAAAAAAACGGTCATGATGTTTTTGTTATTACCAATCATAAAGCAGCTCGCATGAAAAAAGAAGGCAATGTACTGCGCCTGCCTGGATTAGAATTAAAATGGCTGTATGGGTATAAGTTGTCTACTCCATATCATTTTGCAGCACGTGATGAAGTGCGTAAAATGAATTTAGATGTAATACATGTGCATACGGAATTCGGTGTAGGCATGTTTGCTCGCATCGTGGCAAAATATTTGAATATTCCAGTCGTAACGACATATCACACCATGTATGAGGATTATACGCATTATATCAATCGTTTTGATATCGATGAAGTAGATAAGGTATCAAAAAAAGTGATATCAACCTTTTCAAGAGCGATATCAGATAGTGCACAGGCAGTTATATCACCAAGTGAGAAAACAAAAGAGACATTGCAGAAATATGGTGTTAAGACACCGATTTATGTGATTCCTACCGGCTTGAATTTTGAGAACTTTAATCGTGAATCCATTAACATGGAGAAGGTGAAGGAAATTCGGCATCAATATGGAATTGCCGATGATGATCATGTGATTACATTTGTTGGTCGCATTGCACCAGAAAAAAGTGTGGATATTCCGATTGAAGGATTCCGTTATATAGATGATCCTAAAATTAAGCTGCTGATTGTTGGCGGTGGTCCACAGCTGGATGAATTGCAAGCGATGGTAAAAAAATACCATTTAGAAAACCATGTGATTTTCACTGATAAAAAGCCAAGAGAAGAAGTACCATATTATTATGCGTGTGCAGATTGCTTTGTGTCTGCATCCTTAACGGAAACACAAGGCATGACATATATCGAAGCGCTAGCTTGTGAATTACCGGTTTTTGCTCGATGGGATGATGTTTTAAAAGATCTTGTTGTCGAAAACGACAGTGGCTTTTTATTTGATACACCGCAGGAATTTGCTCGCAAGCTAATAGCATTCTTTGCTTTACCACAAGATGAACGTGATGCTTTCCGCAAGCGTGCAAAAGCAAAAATTGTAAAATACGATTCTAAGGTTTTTTATTCTAAGGTCATGTCAGTTTATTATCAGGCGATTGATGATTTTGAGGATGCATATGAAGTCGTAAAAATTAAGACATTAGATGATTATGTTCGCATTTATGTGGAAAACGATAAAGAAGATCAGCCAATTAAAATATTGATACGACTGGATGATTATTTCACCTATAAGATTCGTCTGCATACAATGTTGGATCGTTATACCGTAGCGGATTTCCAACATAAGGAAATTCGTTTAGAAGCTTATCGTGCTGCTATTCGCAAATTACGTATAAAGGATTATACACGCAAAGAAATGATGTTGTATTTTAATCGTCTGCCAGGCTTAGGGAAAGAAGATGTTGAAATATTGCTGAATGAATTAGAAGAAAAAGGCTATATCAATGATCAGCGTTATGTATTGGATCGCTTGGATAGCATGCAGTTTTCATTGACCGGGAAAGGGAAGATTCGACGTACCTTGTTAAATAAGGGAATTGATCCTGAGATCATTGATCAGGCGTTAAACAATTTTGATGATGTACAAGAAGCAGATAAGGCTCGTAAAATGGCTGAAAAATTAATGAATAGTGTGAAAGATAAGTCGGCTGCTATGAAAAAGCAAACGATCATTCAAAAGTTGATTCGTCAGGGCTTTGATGGTGATTTGGCAAGATCGAGCGCAGAAGAACTTGATTTTTCCGGTGTCGATGACAGCGAAGCATTAACGAAGACCATTCAAAAAGCGTTGCGTAATTATGCAAGGCGCTATCAGGGTGTTCAGTTGCGCAATAAGGTCATTGCATATTGTCTACAAAAGGGCTTTCGGCATGAAGATGTAATAGCAAAAATAGAAGAAATGGAGTGGCAAGATGAATAAAACATTAGCAGAGCTTGAAGATGGTTTTCGTGGGGAAATCACGGTATTGCTACTTCAGGTAAATAAAGGCGTCACAGCGAAGGGAGCACCCTATCTGTCCTTTCAATTACAAGATAAGACAGGCAGCATGGATGCGAAATATTGGAATGTTCCAGAGAACTTGTTATATGCTTATAAACCGGGAATGTTGGTTAAAGTGAGTGGTGATGTCTTATGTCATCAAAAACAGCTTCAGTTTCGTGTAAATCACATGGAAGAAGTAAATGATGAAGAATATGATATTTGGAACTTTGTGAAGAGTGGACCAATTGCGAAAGATGAATTACAAAAAGAAATTACGGCTTATGTAGCATCTATTCGAAATGAAGCCATTCATGCAATCACACAAGCGTTTATCACGGATTATGAAAAAGATTTTTATACATATCCGGCAGCTATGAAAAATCATCATGATTTTGTGAGTGGCTTGGCAACCCATGTGTTAGGCATGCTGCATATGGCGGATGCTTTATGCAAGCAATACACATTGTTGAATCGTGATCTGTTGATTGCCGGAGTGATCTTACATGATATCGGAAAACTGATTGAATTAAGCGGAGCGGTTGTGACGGATTATACCAAAGAAGGCAAATTGTTGGGACATATCAGTATTATGCAAAGCAAAGTGGAAGAAAAAGCAAAACAGCTTGGTTATACAGGGGAAGAGGTGCTGTTGCTGCGACATATGATCCTTGCTCATCATGGACAATACGCTTATGGATCTCCGGTGTTACCAATGATTCCAGAAGCGGAAATGCTGTACTTGCTGGATAATATGGATGCACGTATGCAGTCAATGGAAAAGGCATTGGCACCAATAGAGCCAGGAGGCTTTACTCCGCGCATCTTTGCGATGGAAAATCGCTTTCTTTATAAAAGTACATTAGGGAATAACTCAAAAAAATGAGTATTCCCTTTTTTTACTTAAATAAATGCATATATAAGTATTTCAGTAAAATATGAAAAAACAGTTTTCCCTATCTATTTCTTTGTTAATTTGGTATAATTATGCATGAAAGAGGTTGTATACCGCAGCAGAAAGGAAAGCATATGAAAATCTTGACATTGAGTATCATGATTGCCAATGAACTCAAAAACATGATAGAACAAGAGAATCTGAAAGAGGGAGATAAACTGCCTAGTGAACGAGATCTTTGTGAGAAATTAAATGTTCAGCGATTAACCCTTCGCAGTGGATTGCGGATTCTTTTACAAGAAGGAATCATAGTTTCAAAACAACGCAGCGGGTATTATGTCAACAAACCACGAGTAGAAAAGAATGTCTTCCATTTAGAATCGACCAGTGAAGCAATTTTTCAACAAGGTCTGAAAATGAAAATGAAATTATTACACTTGTCAAAAATGGAATTGAATAAATATTTATCTGCGCATATGCGTTTGCCTTTAGGAACTAAAGTATATGAACTTCAGCGTTTACGTTATGTAGATGATGAGCCGATTTCTTTGGAGACAACGTACATTCCTATTGAGATCGTACCTGATCTTGAACATTACGATTTACAAGAACAAGCATTGTATGTAATATTGGAAACTGCTTATGATATTCATATTGATCATAGTGAACAGGAAATTCTTGTCAGTACTGCTGATGATTTTGCGGCAATGTCGTTGCAGGTAGCAAAAGGTGAACAACTAGTGTTGCAACAGGGCTTGGCGTACGATACTAAAAATCGTCAGATTGAGTATACAGAAAGTCTGATGAAGATGGAACGCTTTGTTTATGTTAATTAGGAGGATGTGATGTATGGACTATCGGATGCCGCTTTATATGCAGTTGAAGGAAATCATCATGAAACGCATTGAGGATGGGGAATATCTTCCCGGGGAAAAGATTCCCAGTGAAAGAGAGATGGCAGATACTTATGGTGTAAACCGAATGACGGTAAAAAACGCTATTAATTCTTTGGTGGAAGCTAATATATTATATCGAATTCATGGTAAGGGAACATTTGTCGCGCAAAAGAAAACACAAAAGGTAACTTTTTATGATAATTTATCTGAATCCAGTCGAGGATTAGGTGCTGTTATTAAAGACAGTGGAATACCTTTGATGAATCAAATTTTGGAAAAGGGTGTCATATCTTCACGTGGCTATTTAGCCAATAAACTGCATATTTTAAAGAATGAAGATGTTTATGTATTGCATCGTTTACGTAATATCGGAACAGAATCCTTTGCTTTAGAGTACTGTTATGTTCCTTATCATTTGTTTAAAGATATTGATACTTATAATTTTGAGCATGTGTCTTTATACGATTACATGGAGAGCAAAGGTCATCGACCGGTAGTATTTTCTCAGCGGCTGACGATTTTAAAAGCAGTGCAACCGGAAGCCCGATTGATGAAGATAGCGGAAGGTCATCCATTGTATTATTTTGAATACATTGGCAAAGATGCAAAAGGGAATGTAGTAGAATACACTGAAAGCTATGTCCGTTGTGATAAGGCAAAATTTACTTTTCGCGCAAAACGATAAGTCGGCAAAAAGCTGACTTTTTTCATTTCTGAAGATTATTCAACATACAAAAGCGAGAAGCTAAATTCAATGAGTATTGCCATGAAAATGAGGTCCTTTATAATCAACATGGACGCTGTATAATAGAAACCTAGAATGTCTTTTTTCTTATGCCCAATTTAACAGGGTTCATTTGACATAGCTAGGACTTTTTTTATGTTGAAATACTATGGTTTAGAATATGTGGTATATCGAAATATAGATGGACTCGCACGATATTTATTATAGTGGTATAAAAACTGTATAAACTGGTATATACATGAAACCTCATGAGCACAGGAACGATAGAATTTCATAAATTTAGAAAAAAAATATGTATTTTTTTGATTTTTTTTAATAATTATCAGAAATGCGATAAATAAAGGCTTTTATTAAACAAATTTTCATAAAATTATCGATATTGATAGACAATAATTTACACTTGTGGTGAAAAAGTAAAAAGAAAACGCTTGCAAAAAGATTACAATACTGGTATATTAAAAACGTAAAGTGGATTAGCTGATAAACCACAGGGTGCACACTGCGACTACTTCAGCTTGGATCTCACTTTGAAAAACATTCCTTTCCAGTATAGCACAAATGATGAAAAAAAGAATTGGATGGGAAAGAAAAGCTGATAGGAAATCGAAGGAGAAAAAAACATGGAAAAAGAAAAAGTGATGTTACCGAAATTTAATGTAGAAACTTATCTGAAAGATGGCGATGCTGTCGTTGCGAAATTAAAAGAAGTAGAAGCGGTTGCGGATAAAGTACATGATAAGGGATATGAAAATATTTTCTTGTTAGGAATGGGTGGAACTTATGATGAATTAGAGCCAATTCAGTACATCATGAATAAATACTCAGAAGTAGAAGTGCATTTAGCCAATGCAGCAGAATTAAACGTCCTTGGCAACAAGCGTTTAAAGAAGGGTTCTGTTGTTATTACTGCCAGTGCTTCCGGTGATACCAAAGAAATCGTGGAAGCTGTGGAATGGATCGTGAAAGAAGGCATTGAAGTTGTTGCTTTCACCAAACCAGAAACACCACTTGGAAAACTTGCAACTACGATCATCACTGCTCCTGTAACAACCGGACAGTGTGAATATAGCTATCTGATGTTTGACGTCTTAGCACTGCGCTTATTAAATCGTCGTAATGAATTCCCAAAATATGAAACCTTTATTGCCCAAACGAAAAATATCTTCCATGACTTAGTAGATATTCGTGAAAAATTTGATGCAAAAGCCGATGAAATTGCAAAAGCCTATGCTTTAGAACCATATAGCATCTTCGTTGGCAGCGGCGCATTGTGGGGAGAAACCGTATTATTCTCCATGTGTATCTTAGAAGAAATGCAATGGGTACGCACAAGAGCAGTATCCAGTCCGGATTTCTTCCATGGAACATTAGAATTGGTAGATAAAGATGTACCGGTCTTCTTGTTCAAGGGTGAAGATGAGTGCCGTAAGCTGGATAACCGTGTAGAAGCGTTTGCCAAGAAATTCACGGATAAGCTGGTTGTCATCGATACCGCAGAATATGCGATTGATGGTTTAGATCCTGAATTCCGTATGATTGTTTCACCAATGATCTTAACCGCGTTAGTGACAGAACGTCTGGCAAGCTATTATGAAACTTATACCAAACACAATCTTGCTTATCGCCGTTACTACCGTCAATTTGAATATTAGAAGCAATGGAAAAAATTGATGCCGTAATCTTTGATATGGATGGTGTTCTGATTGATTCAGAACCCATCTATATGCATCATGTTCTTTCATTCTATGAACGTTTTGGCATTCATGTGCCATATGAAGAAGTCGTAAAATTGGCCGGCAGCAGCAATGAAGCCAGCTGGCAGATGATGGCATCGTGGTGGAAGGAGGCGATCGATCCTAAAGAGCTGGAACAGCTATACGAAACCATAATGCAGGGTGAAGAGGAAGTCGTGTTTGCGGATATTGTGAATCCATATGTGCGTTATATCTTACCAAGATTACGCGAAAGGGGCATAAAAACAGCGATTGCATCTTCATCACCAATGTCAGCAATTCATGCCATGATGCAGCAATGTCAATTATCGAATAGTTTTGATTTGGTAGTAACCGGCAGGGATTTTCCTTTCAGCAAACCAGATCCTGCCATCTATTTACATACGGTGAAACAGCTGAAAGTAGCGAAGGAACATTGTATCATTATCGAAGATTCCACGTATGGTATTGAAGCAGCTATACGTGCAGATATCAAAGTAGCAGCATTAAAAGATGAACGATTCCATTATGATCAAACAAAAGCAACGTATCTGGTACATGATCTATTGGAAGCCTATCATCTTATCTTGGAAGGAGAAGACTAGGATGAGCAAATTAGAACTTGCGGCTATGAATTGTCATCATCGTTTCTATCCACTGGAAGAATTCTTTGCCAGTGCTGCTTCAAATGGTTATAAAAAGGTTGAACTCTGGACAGGGCCACAACATTTCTATATGGATCATGAGCGTTATGATTCCATCGATAAACTAAAACAGTTGGAACAACGCTATCATCTGAAAATTATCGGAATCTGTCCGGAACAGACAAATCCTAAACCTAATAATATGGCCGCAAGAGAACAAGATATGCAGGATAGAGTATATCACTATTTCTGTAATGCGGTTGATGTGGCATGTGAACTGCAGGCACAACAAGTTGTCGTTACAAGCGGCTGGGCATTTCTAGATGAGCCAAAACAAGAAGCCTGGAAACGCAGTGTGACAATGCTGAAACGCATTGCCCAATATGCGCAAGCAAACGGCATGAAACTGGCAATTGAAGCTTTGCAGGAAAATGAATCTGTATTAGCAAACAGTGCCCAAGATCTTGCTCAACTGCTTGATGAAGTAGATGAACCAGCATTAAACATATGTCTGGATATGGGTGCAATGGCAAGAGCAAACGATACAATTCAAACATATTTTGAAACATTTCATGATAAAGTTATCCATTGCCACTTTGTGGATGTGAATGAAGAAATCACACATCTGGCATGGGGAGATGGAAAACGTGACATGCGATGTGATTTACAGGATTTCATGAAGTATGGATATCATGGCATCCTGTCCGTAGAATGTGTCAATCAGCGTTACTTCAAAGAGCCATTCACAGCCGATGCAGCATCTATGCGAATATTTGAAGAACACATAAAGGAGATTGACAAATGAAACATTATGTACTTGCATCACACGGAGGTTTTTCGAAAGGAATCTATGAGAGCATTCAGATCATCATTGGCGAACAGCCCAATATACATATCGTACAGGCGTTTGTGGAAGGCAATAACGATATCACATCTTTAGTAGAGGAAACCTTAGCAGCGATTCCGCCTGAAGATGAAGTAATCGTATGCAGCGATGTGTTTGGCGGCAGTGTCAACAACGAATTCATGAAACAGCTGAGAAATCGCAACCATATGCATTTGATAACCGGCATGAATCTGCCATTATTGATGCAGTTGTTTCTCAGTGTTGAAGAGGATACGGAAAAGATGATCCATGATATCGTGAACAGTGAAGATACACGCGTAAAGTACTGTAACGATATGCTGCGTAGCGCAGCAAAAGAAGAAGAAGACTTCTAGAAAGGTGATGTAACATGATTAAATTAGTACGCGTTGATCATCGCTTACTGCATGGTCAGGTGGCTTTTTCCTGGACCAATGGTGTTGGCGCAAATTGTATTTTGGTAGCAAGTGATACCGTAGTACATGATGATGTATGGAAGACCACATTAAAGCTGGGGAAACCTAGCGGAGTGAAATTGGTAATTAAAAATATGGCCGATTCCATAGCGGCTATTAACAGTGGAGTAACGGATAAATACAAACTGATTATTGTTGTTCAGACCATTAAAGAAGCAAAACAGCTTGTGGATGGTTGTCCATCGATTACCAGTATCAATTTAGGAAACACCAAGGAAAGCAAGACAACAACACAAGTCAGCAAACAGGTTTTCCTTGAAGAAGAAGAGAAAGCGATTTTGAAAGAATTGATGGAACGAGGCGTAGAGTGTGAAATCAGAGCACTTGTAGATGATAATAAACTTAATGTCGCCCACGTTTTAAAGTAAAATGAGGAGGAAATAATCATGGTAGTACAAGCTATCTTAATTGGTCTGATTGCTGCATGGGGTTCTTTGGATTATGCATTCGGTACATTATATACCTTTAGACCAATCGTTTTAGGACCATTAGTAGGTTTAGTTTTAGGGGATGTAAAAACAGGAGTTGAAATTGGGGCAAGCTTAGAGCTGTTGTTTATGGGGGCAATTTCTGTAGGTGCCTATATTCCACCAGATGTTAATATCGGCGGTGTCTTAGCGACGGCATTTGCCATTTCAATGGGAAAAGGTGTTGACGCTGCTGTTGCTTTAGCTATGCCAATTGCCGTAATTTCCTTGGGCATCGGAAATTTAGTTTCCGCCATTACACCTGTTTGTTTGAAAATAGCCGATGATGGTGCAGCGGCTGGTAATGATAAGAAAATCATGTTTACGCAGTGGCTTATGGGAGCATTTGCTACCATCTATAAATTCCTGTTGGTCTTTGGTGCTTTCTATGTTGGTGCTGATAAAGTACAGGCTTTGTTAGACTTTATTCCACAATTTGTACTAGATGGCATGGGCGTGGCAGCCGGTATTCTTCCTGCAATGGGATTTGCGATGCTGATGCGTATGATCATTAACAAGAAGCTGATTCCTTTCTTCTTCTTAGGTTTTGTTTTGGCATCTTATGCCAACATTCCGGTACTTGGTGTCGCTATCATTGCGGTCATCATTGCCGTAGAGAAATTTGGCTTTTTGGAAGATCGGCCAGTGATGGCTGGTAATGCTGAGGAGGTAAGTGATGATGACGACTTCTAATACGGATGAAAAACTGATTACCAAAAAGGACCTGTTGCATTCAGCATGCAATATCGGTGCCTTAGGAATGGAATATTCCTGGAACTATCCTCGCCAAATGCATTTGGCATTCTGTTTAATGATCAACCCAATGTTAAAAAAGATTTATGCAGATGATCCTGAAGGTTATGCAGAGGCTTTAACAAGACATGTGGCATTCTTTAATATCACGCCACAGCTTGCGCCTTTTGTTGGCGGTATTGCCGTATCTATGGAAGAGCGTGTTGCGAAAGGGGAATTGGAAGGAGCTGCTGTTGATTCTGTCAAAGCTGCTTTAATGGGACCATTAAGTGGTATCGGTGATTCTATCTTCTTAGGTTGTATCCGTGTCATTGCCGTTGCCGTTGGTATTTCATTAGCATCTACCGGCAACATCATGGGACCAATTGCTTATTTCTTGATTTATAATATTCCAGCCTTCTTAGTACGTTTCATCGGAGCAGTGAAAGGTTATGAATTAGGCTTCTCTTTCTTGGCGAATGCTGAGAAAAGCGGTTTGATGGAAAAAGTGATGTTTGCTTCCGGTATTGTTGGTATCATGGTAATCGGTGCCATGAGCAAAGACATGTTCTATGCGACGATTCCGTTGAAGATTGGGGCAAATGTTTCCGGAGAAGATGTACAGACCGTACAAACGATTTTGGATGGCATCATGCCTGGTATGCTAGGCTTATCTGCTACTTGGATCTATTATTGGCTGTTGAAAAAGAAAGTCAATCCAATGTGGCTCATTCTCGGCACGATGATTCTTGGTGTTGTTGGTGTTTATTTTGGTTTCTTAGGATAATATATGCATGCAAGATGCATAGAAAGGCGGTTACATATGAATATACATACGTATATTGATTACATTGATGATCCAAATGATACTTACGAACAGTATTTAGAGAAAGCAAAAAAGTATCATTTCCGCTGTATCTTTGCGCAGATTGACACTTATGATGAAGCCGTTGCTTATTTAAAGGATAGCGGCATCATCATCGCAGGAGCAATTGATTTTCCTGAAGGTGTCTTATCATTAGATGAAAAAATGAAACGTTTCCAGGCATATGCGGAGAAAGGCTTTAAGGAAATTGATTATGTCTTAAATCAGCATGCTATCGAAACAAGAGATTATGCTTATATTGAAAAAGAAATGAAGACCATTACGGCTTTCTGTCGAAAACATGGCATTTGCGATAAAGCAATTGTTGAAATGTGTAAGTTGGATGAGGATGCGAAAAAGAAGGTATGCGAGATTGCATTGCGCGTAAAACCAGCCTTTTTAAAAACATCTACTGGTAAGAGCTTTGGCGGAGCTAAGTTAGAAGATGTTTTATTGATGAAGAAAATCTTAAAAGATGAGGTACGTATCAAAGCAGCCGGCGGTATTCACACATATGAAGAGGCAAAAGCATTGATTGATGCCGGCGCATCGGCATTGGGGGCAAGTGCAGGAATTGCCATTTGTGAAGGGGAGAAACAAGCATAAAGCAGAATAGAGGTAAACGTCCTTTGATGATTGCCTCTTTTCTTATAAGCTTTTCATCAAATATACACGCATGTTTAAGCGTTTATACTTGATATTAGGATAAATGAGAGTATTCAAGGAGGTGGACATGCAGCAGAGAAGTTTTTTACGTTATTTTATGGGACTGGCATTGCCGGTCATCTTGCAACAACTTTTAGCACACTTATTAGCGATGAGTGATACGATCATGTTAGGAGCTTTCAGTGAAGATGCAATCAGTGCTGTCAGTGTAGCTAATAAATATTTCTTTATCTATAACCTGGTAATCTTTGGGTTAAGCAATGGTGTAGGACTGTTTATCTCGCAATATCATGGGGCATTGCAGAAAGAAAATGAAAATCGCACATTGCGTTTTGGCTTGCGCTTGTGCGTATATACAGCCATTATTTTTATGGTTATTTTACTTGTATTTCCTTCCTTCATCATGTCGCTTTTTGTGAAAAATGAGGTGTTGATCAGATTGGGCAATGTGTATAATGGCATTGTGGTATTCTCTTATCTTCCTTATGCATTAGCACAGATGTTGGGCGTTGGCTATCGTGTGATTGCCCAGCCGCGTATTCCTATGTATGCCGGTTGTCTATCCTTCCTTTTGAATATCGCCTTGAATTATGCCTTGATTTTTGGACATTTTGGTTTTCCATCCCTTGGTGTAGCAGGAGCCGGTATTGCGACCTTATGTTCACGCATTGTAGAAGCACTTTTCTTATGTGCTGTTGCTTTACGTAAAGAAAGTGAATTTTATTTGTTAACTGCCTATACTCGTTTTTCTTTAAGGGAGAAATACAAGATTGCCCAGCGGGCAATTCCACTTGTTTGCAATGAATTTATTTGGTCATTAGGATTATCCTTTATCTTTATGAATTATTGTGCTGTAGATGAACGCTATATACCTGCCTTAACCGTAGTTGATACGATTGCTAGCATGATTTATGTAGCCTTTAGCGGCTGCAGTGCGGTGACGGGTGTCGTCATTGGCAATGATTTAGGGGCAGGCAAGCTAAAGCAGGCCAAATTGGATGCCAAAAAGATGATACGGATCGGTTTATCCATTTATATCATTGGGTGTGCTTTGGTCTTATGCACCAGTCCGATAGCACCTTTTCTGTTTTCGTTACAAGGAGAGAGTCGGCATATGGCGATGCAGCTTTTAATGATCAAGGCTTGTATTACTTGGACACAAGGCTATTCAGAAACCATTTATTATATTTTACGAGCCGGTGGAGATACGCGTTCCGTCTTGTGTATTGATGGCTTATTTACTTGCTTTGGACCCTTACTCTTATCAACGCTGTGCGCACGTGTACTGCATATCCCTATGCTATGGATGTTTGCAATCGTAGAAGGCAGCAGTATTTTTAAAATTTTTATTGCTACTTGGTTTTATCGAAAAGAAACGTGGTTAAAGAATTTAACGGAAAGGAAGCATGACTTACATGAAACAAGAAATATTACAGAAAAGAAATCCACAAGTATGTATCAAAAATGTGAATGATGCAGCATTTTCACGCTATGGAAAGCTCATCCACTTGGATGTGGATGCTTTGTTACAAGAAGCAGAAAAACAGTATCCGATACCAACTAGCGGGAATGCATATATTGCTGATATTGCGGCGTTACATCCTTTTGCTTGTGTAGCTGAAATCGCCCATCGTATTTTTGCTGAAATGGCAATTGAAGTAGGCATCTGTCATGGACATAATACGACCTTACTGGGGCTGGAATACCATATAGGATCTGAGGTGAATATGGCCATTACCGATTGTGTCTTAGCGTTAGGACGAAAGGAAGACTTTCAGGCACCTGGTATTGATAAGGAGGCATTGGAAGTATTTTATGTACCCAAAGGCAGTGTCATAGAGTTGTTTGAAGGTACTTTGCATTATTGCCCATTTTCGGCAGATCAAAAAGGGTTTTCCACAATTGTGATCCTCTTAGATAAAACAAATACACCGATTTCTTATCGAAAAGGAGAACTTTTGACAAAACGCAATAAATGGTTTATCGCACATGTGCAGAATCAAAAGAAGATCCAAGAGGGAAATGTTGGCGGATTGTTGGGAGAACCTTTACAGATATCGTTACTTCCTGTAGAATAAAGGAGAAGATGTAGGAAAGAGAGATGAAATCATGCGTGTCCAGATGGACAAAAGACGAAAACATACGACGAAACAAAATATGAAACCCGGGCCTTTTGTAAAATAATTCAAAAAAGGATAAGGGCAGAGAATACATGTGTGTTTTTGTAATGCGTGAATACAATCATAAGCCATCTAAGGATGATATTTGCTAATGTATATTCATAAAAATTCAAGAAGAAGTCTGAAAGCTATTACGATACACGCAATTAGTTTTTAGACTTTTTCTTGTTTCAATATAAGAAAAAACGATTCTTGTACCTTATCCGTGTTTTTCATTTACGAAAAAGGCGGGTTGATGATAATGAATAAAAAAATGAAAACAGAGAAACAAATGATGAAACTGCCTGTTTATGCAGGTATCTTATTTTCGGTATTAGAAATCATGATGGCATTGTATGCCAATTCACAGGCAGTGTTGATGGATAGTATTTATGATTTTGCAGAGGCGATTGTCCTTGGCTTAATTATCTTTTTAATTCCTTTATTTTATAAACCGGTCAGTGAACGGAAACCATTTGGCTATGCTCAAGTTGAAAGCTTACTGATTCTTGGGAAAGGTTTACTGTTGATTGCTGTTACAATTGGATTGATCTTAGCGAATGTGCAAATGCTATTACATGGTGGAAACACGATCGATCAGCAATTGATTGGATATTTCGAATTTGGATTGGCAATGATCAGTGCCATTGTGTTATGGCTTTTAACACGTATGCATAAACAAGTGCAGGCACCTTTAGTAGAAGCCGAAATCCTTGGCTGGAAATTGGATGTTTTTAGCAGTATTGGTGTCGGATTGGCTTTTTTCCTTGGCTCCTTATTGGACAACTCACCACTTTACTGGCTTTCCCCTTATATAGATCAGATCATTGCCATTATTATTGCGCTGATCATGTTACCGCAGCCTTTCCATCTGATTCAAGAATCATTAAAGAATCTTGTTTTATTTGCTCCTGAAGAAGAGGTCATGGAAGAAATCAAACAGTGTGCTCAAGAGTTGTTTGATGATTATGCATATGAAATTACATTTTATGATGTTATTCAGACAGGACGTAAATTGTGGATTGAAATTTATATTCGCTCGCATTCCAATATGTTGAATGTGGCGCAATTGGAACAGCTAAAGCTACGCATCGAAAAGGGGTTGCATGATCGCTATGAAGGGGTAGATGTACAAATATCTCCGGATTTGATCATAAAATAAAACGCATTAACGATAGTCATATGGAATACAAGTGATCGATTTACGCGGTTAGATACAGTTAAGAGGATATGATGTAAATAAAGAAAATACGATTTTCTTAGGATAGTGCTATAACGCCTATCGAAAATCGTATTTATTTTTATTTGGTAATGTTATCTATGGGTTCATGTACTCTTATATGTGATCTACACGCATATGTCGTTACCTTATAAATAAAGAGGTGTTTCTTATTCTTCACCTCTTTGTTCCATAAGGTTGTATATGCAAATGTTTTTATCACATTATTCTTTTGTGATCAATGCTAAGTTCTCCAGATACTCACTTTCAAAAGCAAGCTTCTTTTCAGCTTCATTCGTATATTTCTTTACCAATGCGCTGGATTTCATTACAGGCTGTAAAGTTCCCGCACCAGCAACACAACCGCCGGGACATGCCATTCCTTCTAACAGGTAGCCATTGCGTTTACCGGCTTTTGCCATCATGAGCATCGTTTTACAATTCTTTAAACCTTCAGCCGAATCAATTAATACTTCTTTATCCGGATGTTCTTTTTGAATACATTGTTTCACCGCATTGGCAACACCGCCGCTAACGGCAAAGCCACGTCCATTCGCAGTTCCTTCGGCAAATGGCTCATCTACCATGGCTTGTTCTAAAACAATGCCTTTGGCTTCAAACATACCCATGACTTCTTCAAAGGTTAAGACAAAATCGATATCACTGCGTACACTTTTGCGACTGGCTTCTAGTTTCTTGGCAGCACAAGGGCCGATAAAAACGACTTTTGCATCCGGTTTTTGCTTTTTAATCAAACGACCGGTTAAGACCATCGGCGTTAAGGCCATAGAAATATAAGGCTTAAAATCAGGGAAAAGCTTTTTCGCCATGACTGACCAGGCAGGGCAACAGGATGTTGCCATAAATGGCTGTTGTTCAGGCACTTTGTTTAAGAAGTCTTCAGCCTCTTCAACCGTACATAAATCGGCGCCGATGGCTACTTCTACAACATCCGCAAAACCCAACGCTTTTAAGGCCCCTTTTACTTTTTCAGGTGTCACGCTTGCCCCAAATTGTCCAACAAAGGCCGGGGCAATTGCCGCAATAACCTCTTTTCCGCTTTTCATCGCATGAATCGTCTGAAAGATCTGTCCTTTATCAACAATCGCGCCAAATGGGCAATTGACTAAACACATACCGCAAGAAACACATTTCTCATGATCAATTTCAGCTCTTCCGAATTCATCACTTTTTATGGCATCCATGCCACAACTTCTGGCACAAGGACGTTCCAACTTGTTAATAGCACCATAAGGACATACATCCATACAGCGGCCGCATTTGATACATTTATCCTGATCAATGACAGATTTACCATTAATAATACTGATGGCATCTTTCGGACAAACTTCTTTACAAGGATGTGCTAAACACCCTTGACAGGTATCCGTGACAACAATCTGCTTTTCCGGGCAGGCATTGCAGGCAAATTTAATGATGTTGATCAAAGGATCATCATAATATTTCTCAGCGATCGCACTTTCTTCAATACCATCGCTTAAGGGTGCATGCTCATCCATTTTACGTAATGGCAACCCAATTCCTAAGCGCAGACGTTCCCCAACAATGGCACGTTCTAAAAAGATACTTTCTCGATACTTTGCTTGTTCTCCTGGTAAGATCTTAAAAGGAAGCTTTTCAATTTCAGTGGCATAATCTCCACCTTCATATGCCAATCGGGCAATTTCAGTGAAGACCTTTCTTCGTATATCCGTTACCGAATTATAAATACCTCTCATTATGTATCACCTCGTCTCCATTATACTGTATTTACCAGTATTTGTAAGTATAATTTCAGAATTTCAACCCTTTTACTTGTCGTTATGCAGGAATTGCATTATCATGATAAGGATGAAATAAAAGAAAGATAGAAATCATTAAACGAAAAATGTAAATCAACATCGTAACGTAATACAAGGCTTATGGAAAAAGCTTGAGAAAGGAAACCCTATGGAAATCAAAGAACTAGTACAGCGGCAAAGAGCATATTATCAAAAAGGAAATACGCGCTCTTTGATAAAACGTAAACAGGCATTACAGCGGCTGCAGGCATGTATCAAAAGAAATGAAACGGCTATTCATGAAGCTTTGTATGAAGATTTGCATAAGGCAACAATGGAATCTTATATGAGTGAAACCGGAATGGTGTTGGCAGAATTACGCATGCAACTGCGACATTTTGAACAATGGGCAAAACCTAAAAAAGTGCGTACACCTCTTGCCCAATTTCCCGCTAAAAGCTTTCAATCTGCAGAACCTTATGGAGTAGTGTTGATCATGGCACCTTGGAATTATCCTTTTCAATTATGTATGGAACCATTGATTGGGGCATTGGCTGCTGGTAATACGGTGATCTTAAAGCCCAGCGCATATGCCAAAGCGTGTAGTGCAGTCTTGGCGAAGATCCTAAGGGAATGCTTTGAAGAGGAGTATGTTGCCGTTGTAGAAGGTGGCCGCAAGGAAAATAATGAACTATTGGAACAACGGTTTGATTACATCTTTTTTACTGGCGGAGTAACGGTTGGTAAAATGGTGATGGAGAAAGCTAGTCGATATCTTACACCAATCACATTAGAATTAGGAGGGAAAAGTCCTTGTATCGTTGATGAAAGTGCAGATTTACGCATCGCCGCACGTCGTATTGCCTTTGGCAAATTTCTTAATGCCGGGCAAACCTGTGTAGCCGTTGATCATGTGTTTGTACATTCTTCGATACGTCAAGCTTTTCTTGCCTATTTGCAACAGGAATTGCAATCTTTCTTCGGTGAGGATGTATTAGCCAATCCCCATTATCCAGCAATTATCAATAAAAAACATTTTACGCGTCTACGCCAGCTTATGCAGAGTGGTGATATATGTATTGGTGGGCAGTTGCGGGAAGAAACCTTACAGATTGCACCGACTGTGTTAGAAAATGTTTCCTTGACTTCTGCTATCATGCAGGAAGAAATTTTTGGACCGCTTTTGCCAATTTTACCTTATGATGATCTTGATGAGGTCATAACGTTCATACAAGCACAAGAACGTCCGCTGGCTTTGTATTTATTCACGAGCAGAAAAGCAGTAGAACAGCGCATTTTGCATACGTTGAGCTTTGGCGGCGGTTGTATCAATGATACCATTATTCATCTGGCAACCAGTCAGATGGGCTTTGGCGGTGTAGGACAAAGTGGGATGGGGAGTTATCATGGATATGAATCCTTTAAAACATTTTCTCATTTCCGCAGTATCGTAAAAAAGGCGACATGGTTAGATCTTCCTATGCGCTATCACCCATATACGAAAACGAAAGAAACGATCGTGAGGATGTTTTTACGATGAAAATGAGAAGAAAAACCATGCTAGTCGTGATGACCCTTTTGCTTGCTTATGGTTTGCAGGTTGTGTATGTAAAAAGCTTGCCAAGTGAACAAATCACTATTTTAGGCTATCATCACATTGTCGAGGATAAGGATAAAGAAGCGTATTTTAAAGGAAATATGTGGGTGAATTCATTGTCTTCCTTTGAAGCACAGATGAAGTTGTTAAAGGAAAAGGGATATCATAGTGTTAGTTTACAGGATGTTTATGAATGGCGTATGGGACGAAAAGAGTTAGATGAAAAAAGCGTTGTCATCACTTTTGATGATGGATTTTATTCCTCGATTAAATATGCACAGCCAATTTTAGAAAAATATGGATTTCAGGGAAGTGTTTTTGTGATTGGCTCACAAATTGAGGCGAATCGCAGCGAATATAAACCCAATAAACGTCAGCATGCAACCTTAGCAGATATGCAACATGCAAAAAAGTTGTCTTTTTATGCGCATTCCTTTGATCTTCATCATAAGGATGGAGGCTTTCGTGTTCATCAATTGACGAAAGAAGCATTGCAAATAGATACGCAAAAAGAAGCATCGCTTGTATCAACAGAATTTTATGCTTATCCATATGGAAAATATAATCCTTTGATACAGGAGGTATTAAAACAACATGGTACGAAGTTGGCATTTGGATTTAACGAAAATAGAAAAGCCAGTAGACAGGATGATCCTTATGCATTACCAAGATTTAATGTGAATGCATATACGAAGCTGGATGTGTTTTATCAGATGGTTTCACAATAAGCAAAGAGAATACGTTATCGTGGGAAAGTTGATGTCTTTATTAAGAAAACATCAACTTTTTCCTATTCAGTTGAATGATATGCCTAGAAGCCCATGAGGGTGAATGCATATAGTGGATTGAGATGAAGGAAATCTCAGTGAAAAAGGAGGAACTAACTATATGTATCATGCAAACTGCAACAACTCCTGCAGCTGTAACAATTCATCGAACTGTAACCGCAATGGAGAAAGAATCATGGTAAATCAGTCAAATTGCAGCAATCATAATGTTCAAGAACGTTCTCGCTGCTCATGTGCAAACACGTATCGCCCAGGCTCTGGCTGTGGTAATTCGGGCAATCACAGCTGCGGCTGTCATAACAATTGTAACTGTGGCTGTCAGCGACCTTGTCCGCCACGTCCATGCCCACCAAGACCATGCCCACCACGCCCATGTCCACCTAGACCTTGTCCACCACGTCCATGCCCTCCACGCCCAAGTTGTGAAGACCGCTGCCGTGCACAATATCGCCAGTGTATGAGAAACTGTCGTATGCGTGAAGATGAGCAAGGTTTTGAACGTGGCTATGAAGAAGGCCAGTATGATACAGACATGATGAATGAAGATCGTTGGGAGTACGAAGACTAATCCATCCTATTGGCAATCCATCCAATTATCTTTTTGATGAGGACCTTTCTTAAAGAAAGGTTCTTTTCTCCTGTGGATTCAGCGTAATAACTTTTGCAAAAATACATAAGATAGTATATAATGATGAAAATTATACAGGAGGTGGATACAAATGCTGCATATGAAACATATTATTTGGGATTGGAATGGTACCTTATTGGATGATCTAGATGTCAGCATGGATGCATTAAACAGCATCTTAACGAAAGAACAATTGCCGCTTGTCCTGGATAAAGATGAATATCGTAAATACTTTCAGTTTCCTGTCATTGAATATTATAAAAAAGTTGGTTTCGACTTTGCCAAAACACCATTTCCCATCTTGGCACAACAATATATGGCATATTATCAGCCTCATTCTTTACAATGTTCCTTGCATACTGGGGTAGAAGAAACCTTGGAAAAAGCAGAACAAAAGGGTTATCGCCAATACTTGTTGAGCGCCAGTGATCTGCAGTTTCTAAAACAACAGCTTGCTGTTTATGACATTTCTAATTATTTTGGGGCTCTAAATTAACGTAGGGTTTAAAGAAAAAACGCTCTAAATTATCATAGGG
>NZ_JAJCPX010000120.1:0-297 GCF_020563125.1 Longicatena sp. 210702-DFI.1.196
AGGAAAAAGAAGCAACTAAACGAGGGTGTAGAAAAAGACGAAGAGGAAAGGATTAACCGTAGAAGAGAGGGAAATGGAGGGAAGAGAACAAAACCGGAGTGTTTTTTTTTTTTTTGTAGGAATATCGGAGGAGAATATTGTTTGTACATATCAAGTAGTAGCAACCCAATGAGCATAATGGAGTGCTTAACTCTTCAGAAGAAGAGTGCAGCTGGATAGTGCGAATTTTTCTGAATCGAATGGTAGGTTAGTTATGGGATTTAGCATAGGAAGCCAAGAAACTAGAGAGAAAAAAAA
>NZ_JAJCPX010000121.1:0-294 GCF_020563125.1 Longicatena sp. 210702-DFI.1.196
GATTGAGTCCCAGGGGCAGACAGCTCATCAGCCCTTCTTCCTGCTGGAAGTCCAGCCTGGTCAGCTGACAGTTATACTTCTGGGCAATGGAGCCTGCCTGGAAAATGTTGTTGCCAAGCTGACGGGGATTGTCCGCTGTGTTCAGCACCAGAAAGGTCAAAAGGAACATTCTCTCGTTGCGGCTCTGCAAATCTTGCAAGAGTTTTTTCGCTTCACTGCCGTAGGTAGCAAGGTCGGATGGAAATAGCGATAGGTAAGCCTTTGAAGTTATCTCCAGCTTTTCCCCCGCTTCAC
>NZ_JAJCPX010000122.1:0-292 GCF_020563125.1 Longicatena sp. 210702-DFI.1.196
TATTATATTGAAACGCCTAAAACAAAGAGCGGAATAAGGCAAGTGCCATTAAGCAAGGAAACGATACAAGCATTTCAACGAGTGATGAAAAAACGCCCAAAGGCAGAACCATTTGTGATAGACGGACGGAGCAATTTCTTATTTGTCAACCATAAGGGCAAGCCCAAAGTTGCGATTGATTACAACGCCTTATTTGTCCGTATGGTAAAGAAATACAACAAGCACCACAAGGACAAACCCTTGCCACATATCACACCGCATACGCTACGCCATACATTCTGCACAAGACTGG
>NZ_JAJCPX010000123.1:0-291 GCF_020563125.1 Longicatena sp. 210702-DFI.1.196
GTCGGTTTTGGGAACGCTTTTTAGGGGCTGTGGAAGTCTTAAAACTGCAAGTACCCAAACAGCATAATTCCCTTGAGGAAACACAGCAATGGCTCACAGAGGGTGGCGTGATTTCCGCTGTCAAAAGTTTTTATTTCTTGGAAGAACATGACGCATTAGGTGGACTGGAAAAAGTAGGAACTATGCTTGATAAGGCAAGATACAGCAATTCCCTTTCCAGTAAATTAACCGCCCATTTACAGAGGATAAACCGCACCGACCTTATCCCCTATATCCAGTATGACACGAAAC
>NZ_JAJCPX010000124.1:0-283 GCF_020563125.1 Longicatena sp. 210702-DFI.1.196
AGCATCCGGCTGTTAACCGGCAGGTCACAGGTTCAAGTCCTGTTTAAGGCGCCATATAACAAAGCAAGCCTTCTATGGAAGGCTTTTTTTGTGCATACGATTTGTACATACCAATGAATGAATCTGTGACCTTCCTTTGTAAGAGGATGCTCGTATAAGACGCATCAGCACTTCGCAAAGTACTCATAAGTGATAAAGAGGTGCGATTAAGGTAGCATTCTTTATATTGTAAACTTTATATCTGATTTTTGATTATCCCTATAAATATTACACTTTCAAGCAT
>NZ_JAJCPX010000125.1:0-283 GCF_020563125.1 Longicatena sp. 210702-DFI.1.196
GCAGAAGCTCGTATCAGTTTTATGAGGTAAAGCGAATGATTAGAGGTTCCGGGGTCGAAATGACCTTGACCTATTCTCAAACTTTAAATATGTAAGAAGTCCTTGTTACTTAATTGAACGTGGACATTTGAATGAAGAGCTTTTAGTGGGCCATTTTTGGTAAGCAGAACTGGCGATGCGGGATGAACCGAACGTAGAGTTAAGGTGCCGGAATACACGCTCATCAGACACCACAAAAGGTGTTAGTTCATCTAGACAGCCGGACGGTGGCCATGGAAGTCGG
>NZ_JAJCPX010000126.1:0-282 GCF_020563125.1 Longicatena sp. 210702-DFI.1.196
TAACATTTGTTTTTTTTGCTCCTAAAGAAACATGGTGCTAACTTCTAAAGACGGGGCTTTCGTAAATAGATAAATAGGTACGATTTTGTTGTTTAGCAACCTTAAGGAAATAAGCCATAAGAACACCTCCGGCATGAATACACCACGGCACCATCATTATAACACAATTAAATAAAATATGAAAGTATTTTCGCACATAAAAACCCGCATAAATACGGGCTCTGATTAACATTTGTTTTTTTTGCTCCTAAAGAAACATGGTGCTAACTTCTAAAGACGGGA
>NZ_JAJCPX010000127.1:0-281 GCF_020563125.1 Longicatena sp. 210702-DFI.1.196
ATGCACTATAACTACACACAAAAATTTATCCGTTAAGATTGATTACATCAGCATTATATTTGATACTGCAACCGCTGAAGATGTTATCATGCACATTTTAGGTTTACCGACTGACATTTTCAATGTCTATCCGGCAAGCGTTAAATTCAAGACCTATCAAGCACGCTGGCAGATTGGAGATATTTATGTATCGGGGAACGCAAGAAAGACAGAGGACAATCCACAAGGGCTAGGCTGTTATCTTGTTATGACTGGCAGAGGTTGTGATGATATTTTCCGTA
>NZ_JAJCPX010000128.1:0-272 GCF_020563125.1 Longicatena sp. 210702-DFI.1.196
GAAGTAATTCCTCCACAACTTCTTTCTTTATCGGCTTATCTTGATATTTACGAATACTTCTTCTTTGTTCCAACACTTTCTGCATTTCCATCATTATCACCTCTTACCTTAAGTATATACTTATTTTGCGATATGTAAATTGTATCTTTACATCTATATGGATATAAAAAGTAAACAAAAGCATCATAATAACCCAATGTAGTTAACCTTTTGTAGTACCTATCTTTAGAAGTTAAAAGTAAAAAAATGGTGTAAACTCGAAATTATAGCTA
>NZ_JAJCPX010000129.1:0-265 GCF_020563125.1 Longicatena sp. 210702-DFI.1.196
GTTCTCTGTATCGGTCTAACCCTCGCATTTCCTTATGTACTTTCATCATGCGTTCTATTTTTTGACGTTGTATCAACTGCTTGATTTCCATAAGTTCTTCTAACTCCGTAACCTCATTGGTAATGTAGTTATGGATATACTGTATGAGTTTGGTTTCCATGTAAAATCTGCATTCTTTTTCATCATTGAAAAATTCATTTTCAGACAAATAATCTAAGGAAACATTGAAGTCCTGTTCCCGTTTGATAATATCCATGATATATGG
>NZ_JAJCPX010000013.1:0-74271 GCF_020563125.1 Longicatena sp. 210702-DFI.1.196
TTAGTGGCTGTTTGCTCCAACCGATGAAGATAACATTTTCCTTTGGATGAGTGAAAACATTATCCTTTACTAGTACTTAATCTTTTACACGATACGTCATTTCATCGATGACACTTCCAACGCCACCGTTTGCATCATAATTCATCGATAAAGATTCTTGATAATCCGGAATATGGTTACCATTTTCATCCATAGCCCATACGGCATACAGCGTCGTTGTTTCCATAATGGTGAAGCTATCCTTTGGCTGTAACATCTCTTGAGGTACCTTGCCATCTGCCAAAATCACTGTAAATGGCTGTTTGCTCCAACCGATGAAGATAACATTTTCCTTTGGATATGTGAAGGCATTATCCTTTACTAGTACTTGATCTTTTACATGATACGTCATTTCATCGATGACACTTCCACTGCCACCGTTTGCATCATAATTCATCGACAAAGATTCTTGATAATCTGGAATATGGTTACCATTTTCATCCATAGCCCATACGGCATATAGCGTCGTTGTCTCCATGATGGCGAAGCTATCCTTTGGCTGTAACATCTCTTGAGGTGCCTTGCCATCTGCCAAAATCACTGTAAATGGCTGTTTGCTCCAGCCGATGAAGATAACATTTTCCTTTGGATATGTGAAGTCATTGTCCTTTATTAGTACTTGATCTTTTACATGATACATCATTTCATCGATGACACTTCCACTGCCACCGTTTGCATCATAATACATGGATAAAACTTCATTCTCATCAGGTTTTCCATTATGATTTTCATCTGGTAAGAAAACAGCTTTATAAGTTTCACTTACCCACACATGATCCTTCTGTGTTGGCATAATCTCAAAATCATATACTTTCTGCTGATTTGGTGTCAGCCAATAAGCAAATACATAATCATCATTCGCATTATCATATACCACTTTTGAACCTGCTGGTTGACCAATCACCGGATTCACCTGTTCTGTTTCCAATGATAATTTTCCTACGCTGAGTACATTTCCCTCTTCATCAACAATCGGCTTACCATCTTTATCTGTGATACTATATTGTATCGTTACATATGCTAATTCTTTATATTGTGCAATAAACGTAACATCTTGATAAAAAGCTACCTTTCCCTGTACATATTCTTCAAATGTATATTTTTCATCGTTTGATTTCCATGCAGGGTCTGCAACATCATAACCATGATCCGCGATAATTAGCGGCATTTGATAGTTATGATCAGTCCAATTTGTTCCTTTTAATACTTCCATATAGAAAGAACCATTCTCATTAGGTAGTAAATTTTCAGTAAAGGGATTATTCATTAGTTTTCCATGTTCCCCTTCTTGAAACGTGATACGTACCCATTGCGTATCATCCTTGATCCATTTGGCAACTAACGTGATTTCCTTTACTTCTTCATCGTTTTGGACGAGTGTTTGATATGCTGTTTTTGAAGCGACTTTGGTGTCCTTGTAATACCAACCATCAAACGTATAACCCTTGCGCATTGGCCGATACCCAATATTCACAATGTCATCAAATTGCACTATTTCATCAGCAATCGATGCATTATTTTCATAAAGA
Source organism: Longicatena sp. 210702-DFI.1.196 (assembly GCF_020563125.1). Lineage (NCBI taxonomy): Bacteria > Bacillati > Bacillota > Erysipelotrichia > Erysipelotrichales > Erysipelotrichaceae > Longicatena > Longicatena sp. 210702-DFI.1.196. The sequence continues at coordinate 1,569 of NZ_JAJCPX010000013.1, forward strand.
CCGCCTTGTAAATCATAATGCACCTTATATGCATGCAAAGGTTCCCATAAAGCGGTAAAGGTATAAGTGATGTCATAATCATTTTCATACTTCCAAACATCTTTTACTTGAATTTCATCATGCGCATGGTAAATCTTATCCTCATCCTGTAATTTCCATCCTTTGAAAACATACCCTGGACGAGTTGGTGTTTGTTCACTCACTTTGATTATATTTTCTTTTACATTTGTATCTGGATGATGATAAACGTTTTGATCAGTAATCGGGGTAACCGATGTTCCACCATTTAAGTCATATTTAACTTGAATATTTACGATTTTAGCAGCAATCTTAAATTCTCTATATTTCAGATTCGGTGTGGACTGGCTATAGAAAAAAGCCGTAGTACATCCTTTCTCAATCGCCAATTCTCTTGCTTGCGTGTTCTTAAAAGAATGGATTGGCGTATAGATTCCTCCACGATAAATTGCTTCTCCTGTAGTAGCATCCAATCCTTCCATAGTTGATGCATTATGATGCAAAAACTGTGTGCCTGCCGAATAGCCTGTTGGCACTTTTACGAAAAATTCCACATAACCATTTTCATCAATCACTTCATGTGAGCGGCCTTTCTGCATCTGCTGAATGGTTTTTCCATCCTCGCTATAAAACACCTCGACATTAGAAGATTCTTGCGCAAATATAAAATGCCAACCTTCTTTTTCAGTATTCTGATATATTGCTACAAAGGTGGCATTCGCCGAAAAGATAAGCTTCGCTATATCTTCATTTGTATATAGCTTATCTTTATCCTGTGTATTTGATTCATCTTCCTGCAGTGACCATCCCATAAATACTTGTCGCGAATCATTTGGGATAGGGGTAGGAATTTGATTGTCAATTAAAGAATTGTTTTTATATATTTGCTGTTCATATTTATCGGAACTGCCATCGATTGTTCCATTGGCAGGATCAAAGGTAATGGTGATAAGTTCCTCTTTATTCCCTTTATGAAAAACGAATTTTGTATCCTCATAAATTGGTGTCTGATTGGGGACGATTGCATTTCCACCAGGGCCATCTTTCGTCCAAAATCCACCATTAACGATTGGTGCATGTTTGGGCATTTCACCATGCTTCACATACTCTATTGTTTCTTCTTGATTCACAATGTAAACTACCTTATGCATCGTTTCTTCATACGGCTGTGTTCCTTTTGTTAATGACGCTTGTTTTTGATCTTTTGCGACTTCTATCGTAAGCACTTTATGCAAATTACTGCCATCATTCGCTTTTAAGGATATCTTACTTCCAGAAATAAACGGCTTTTGATCAAGCATCATGTTAATAACACGATAACCATTTACCAGTGAAATTTGGGTATCACCAGGATCATTACCATCCGTTAAGATCATATTGATATCATCAAGAATTTCATCAGCTAACAGAACCTTAACAGTCAAAGAAGGTTGCTTGTTTGCCATTTGACGCAACTGTTCTTTGGTAATCACTTGAACAGAATCATTTTCCATTGTTACTTCCACAACGTTGCCCGTCGTTGTCTTTGTCGTTTTTGCCGTGATTGTCATAAAATTACTCGGTACCAGCTGTAACAACAAGGCAAATATCACAAATATTTTAGCGCATTTTCTTCTCATCTTCTCCATCTCCTTTCTCTTTCATTTATACTCCCTAACATAAAAATAAAGCCACCACTGACTTTACTTTTTCATTATATGAGCAGACTAGTTATAAAATGGTTTTATTTTAAATCAGCTACTGTTTTCTTTTGAAAAAAAGACGTGTTTGGGCTTAGGTAACATTTGAAGTGATTCTTTTTAACCCCTTTTTTCAGCATGTTTTTATTACTTTTCACAACGATACATATCAGTGCATAAGAAACTACATCCTTGGTACACTAGATAACGATAAAAACGATATTTCCCCTCAGATAATAAAAAGAATATCCAAAATCTTTAGCGATCTGAATTAAGGGTTCGTTTAGGGGATCAAACTTTAGAGGGCTTAAAGATTCGTTTGTTTTTTTCTTTCTCCCTAAATTTCTGGTGAAAACCTCTAAAAAATTTGACTATCTAATAATTAATTGCCCTAAAAAAGAACAGAATCGCTTCTGCCCTTTTTGTGCACTCTTTTTTTTATTCTGCTTCCTCTGGATCAAGTAATTTTGCTTCCGTGACATAATAATTCAGACGTAATTTCTTATTACGGAATTTTTTATAAAAGCGATGACTGATACGCTGAATAATCAGATAAGCATTTTCTACCGTCTGACAATCTACTAAGACAATAAATTGTCCTTCATTGATTTTCGCAAACAAATCATTCTTACGTAAGGATAACGCAATCAGATGTTTCACCTTGTTCACTACTTTAAATACTTCTTCTTCTTTATCATCTTCATGACTGATTTCAAAAGATATCAGATATAAACGCTTATTATCTCGCATAGCGCTTTTCATGACCAACTCGTACATGTACTTAAACATTTCAAAGGTACAGTAGAATCCGCCTTCTTCCTCGGTTCGTCTTGATAGTTGTTTCAATAAACTATCAATTTTTACACGTTCAATGTTTTCATGATCACTCATGATGGCATCATATAATTCTTTAAATCGCATCGATAAACCTGTTCCAAGCTCTTTTACAAAAGATTCATTTAAATCATCATAATATCGCAATGCTTTGTGATAATCACTCGTTTCAAGTAAACCTTTCATATAATAATAGTGCAGACCTTCATAAAACGGTTCTAATAAGATTGCCTGATAATTTAAAGTCATCATTTCCTCATATTTTTGCTCTTCCAACAGTTTCTTACATATCTTTATCACGCATTTCACATACGCATGCCGATAGAATTCACATACTTGTTGTGTCCACATAAGCTGTGAATTTGATATATAAAATTTCCCCTTATATAGGTCTACCATGCGATACGCTATCTTCATCGTTTTTGCACTGAGATTCTCCTCAAATTTGATTTCTTCCCAAAGATTACCAAATTCTTCCGAATCAATATGCCATTCAAAATCAGGATTTAACTGATAACCCTGTTTAACGGTCAAGATCAATTCCTTACCTTCAAAAAAAGGTATTTTTTGTACATCCTTTCGAAAACGATGAATCGTAAACTTTAACGCGCTTATCGGATTATCGCTTTCCGGCCATAAAATTTCGATAAGCGTATCTTTGTGCACCGGTTGTTCACGGTAATAAAGAAATACCTGAAAAAGATTTACCAGCTGTTTTCCAAGATATTCGGTGATAATCGCTTTTTCTTTGCCACATGTAATCGTGAATTCATTAAAAAGTGTAACGTCAAAAATTTCCTTTGCCATTTCGCCACACGTCCTTTCACTTATTTTCTATAAGTTTTGAAATGCCCTACTATCTATCCGCTAGAAATAATGTACATAATGTTGTTCCACCTTCCATAAGGCTCCCATCCTTACAGAAGAAATTCGTTATACTGTTTTTAAGATAACGATGAAGATAGCTGCATTTACATCCTATTTTTGATTGCAGTTTTGTGTATGGAAGGATTACACAAACACGCGAAATAATCCCATCCTTCGTTACTATTTTAGCATTCTATTACATGCAAGTCAAATAAGCGATTATGCAAGATAAAAAAGTAAATAATCTGCCATTTTTATGCATTTTTAGGACAATAACCACATATAATATATTCTTCTTGTTCGGTAATTTTATTGCGTAAATAGTAATTATGGTTAGTTTTTATGAACACGTTAAAAAACTTTGTCGAACAAAGATACTTATGACCAAAACACTCTGAAAGCCTATACAAAGCACTGTATACATGCTAGAATAATAAAAAGAGGTGATGATATGGACCGCCTGGAATTAATACGCGAAAAAGTTGATCAAGAAATCAACAAATTACAAAAAGAAGAAACACGTAAATTCGCTTATATTCATACGTATGGTGTTGCACAAGCCGCAGCGCTTTTGGCAACCATTCGGAAAGCTGATGTAGAGCTTGCCTGCATAGCGGCTATGCTACATGATATTGCTTTATATACGGAAAATTGTCCTCATGCTGTTCACGCCAAACGCAGTAGTGAATACGCGGAAAAGCTATTAAACGAAACGAAGGCCTTCACTGAAGAAGAAGTTCAGATCATTCGTAATGTCATCGCTGTTCATTCTGATAAAATGAGTCGTCATGATGGTACGATATCGGAAATCTTAAAAGATGCCGATGTCTTACAACATTACTTATATAACGTAAATATTAAGCTATCGGAAAAAGATAATTATCGTCTCTTCTATTTGTTAGAAGCACTAGAAAAAATACAGAATCAAAAATAAGCCTGTTTCCTACATGATTTCTCAAATATTACCCAGACATGTCCACATGCTGTATATATAAGAGTTGATCATGAAAACAGGCTTTTATAATACATATCAAACAATCCTAAGCATTATGAAGATGCTTGCTTTCTCTTTTTATATTCCGTATGCATAAACCAAGTACTGCATAATAAGGTCATACATTCACATAACAAGGTCGCAAGCCATATGCCATCTCCTTGAAACAGCCATCCCAGCACCCAGATAGAAAAAGCTATGAATACAAATCCTCGTAATATAGAGATTGTAAAAGAATATCGGTTTTTTTCCAAAGCTGCAAAATAACCACTATATATAATGTTATAGCCAATAACCAAATAACATAGGGAAAACATGCGAAAGGCTTTTACACTATCATGAAATAAGGGCTGTATATTTGTATCAATAAATATGGAAACTATAAGCGGTGCTGCCAACAGGCAGAAACCAAGGGCAACAATTGATATTGTAAATGTTGATATACGGGCATAGCGTAAAAATAATGTACAGGTCGCGGGCTCCTTTTTTCCATGATAAAAGCTGACTAAAGGTTGTGTTCCTTGTGATATTCCTGTAAAGGTCATCATCACCAGATTGTATATATACGTAATCACCGTATAGGTGACAATTCCATCATCCCCTATATATTTTAAAATAGCATGGTTAAAAAGAAAGACGATGACGCCTGCCGACATTTCCGTGATAAAGTCAGCTATACCGATAGGCAGAATGCGCTTATACACCGACATATCTAAAGTTGTACGACACCAATGAATATTTCCCCTTTTCATCAAAAAATGAAGAAAGAATACGGTAAAAGTTAACACCTGTGATAATCCGGTAGCTAAAGCTGCCCCTTTGATTCCCATAGGAAATACAACGACTAAGACAAAGTCCATCACAATGTTTGTGACTGCCCCAACACTTACGGCTGCGGTAGCTAAACGAGGAAATCCATCTGTTTTTACTAATACTTCTAAAGAATACGATACGATGAAAAAAAAGCTGAACCATGCGATTGTTCCCAAATAATCCAGCACATAGGGCATCGTAGCTTCACTAGCACCTAAAAAGCGTGCTAAATCATTTAAGAAATATTGTGCAACCAACGTAATAACGATACCGCAGACGCTTAAAAACAGTGTATTTCGCGTAAATGTCTGATTCGCTTGTACCAGCTTATTTTCTCCTCGAAAAATAGCCACGACCGTCGATGTCCCAACGGAAAATAAAATGGAAAAAGCAAATATAAAATTTATATAGGGCATAGCGATATTGACTGCCGATAAGGCTTTTTCACCAACAAAACGTGCAACATAAATACCATCGATCATCGTATATAAATTAAATACCAGCATTGATACTATGGATGGCACGACAAATTTTAAAAACTGTTTTTTATGATTCATAAAACACCTCACTTGCATGAGCATTATAAACCTTGGTATAATACCAGAGTCAAGAGGTGTACATGAAAAACTACTATAAAATTAATGAAATTTCTAAATTATACAATATTGGCGTAGATTCCTTACGTTATTATGAAGAAATCGGTATTCTTCATCCCATGCGTGACAAGAATCGCTATCGGCAATATACGACAAGTGACATTTATCGTTTGAACATGATCCGCGATTTACGTAATTTAGGATTCTCCATGAAGCATATTGCCGCCTATTTAGAAAACCGTACAATTGAAAATAGCCTTGCCTTTATGGAAGAGGAAGAACGTATTGTCGATCAACGTATTCAAGAGCTGAAAAAACTGAAAAAGGATTTACAGCGTCGTAAAGCTTCTTTATTAAAAAGTACCAAAGTTGTCTTTGATAAGATGGAGCTTTTGCATCTTAACCAACGTAAATGTGTTTCCTTAGCCACTGATGATATTCACGATGATATTGAATATCAATTGATTAAGCTCAGCAAAGAATATGAAGACAATATTTATACAATCGGCAATTTTCACACTGGCTGCTTTTTGAACATTGAAGATAAGAACCATATTCATCCTTCCTCTGTTTTTATCATGGAAGACACTTTAACAGATTATGAATTCACATTGCCTGAGGGTCTTTATCTCAATCTTTATTACCAAGGACCGCGTGATCCTGATTATCAACATTTGAAAATAATGATCGAATATTGTCAACAGCATCACTATACGATCGTATCGGAAGCCATGGAGTTTTTTGTCATTGATGTGCATGAGACACGCCAAAAAGAAGAATATATCACCCAACTGCAATTACAAGTATGCCAAACGAAATAAACAGTAGTATCTCACTTTCTGATGACGTAGAATATTTAAAAAAGCTTGCTTAAAACGGTTGTGTTTTCAAATTTTTAACGCTTCTACAATTACTTACATATCCATTGATCTTATCTGGTCCTTTTATTCCTAGCTATTGAATTGGTAACATCACGCTTATAAGATATTATAGAAACATTTCACATAAAAAATCCCGCTTATCACGGGATTTTTTGTCAATCTGCAATTCCTTCCTGATGTCAGATCGACTCTTCCTATAGCTGAAGAGGCTATATATTAGAGGAGGGGACATGCTATTTATCCATATCTGCCTCTTCAGCAACACCTTTCCTTATGGAAAGATGGGGGAATTCTTATTATACAATCGTTAATTCTGTTTCTTGATCGAAGAAATGTACCTTACTTAAATCCATAGCAAGTTCAATCGTTTCATGTGCACGGGCTTCCATACGTGCCGCAACCTTTGCTTCTAAACGTTGTTTGCCCCATTTGCCATGCAGGATGAATTCATGACCCAGCAATTCGCTGACATCTACATCAAATTGGAAATGTGCCGTTGGATACGTATCGGCAACGATACCTTCACCATGCAAATCTTCTGGACGAATACCCATCACAATTTCTTTGCCATCATATGGCTTCAATGCTTCATGGAACATTTCCGGCAGTTTGATTTCATGATCATTACAGATAAAGCTGTGTCCTTTGCAAATTCCGGTTAAGAAGTTTGTGGCAGGTGCTCCCAGGAATCCGGCAACGAACATATTGGCAGGATTATTATAGATTTCCTTAGGACTTCCGATTTGTTGAATATACCCTTTCTTCATAACAACAATACGGTCAGCCATCGTCATAGCTTCGGTCTGATCATGAGTTACATAAATCGTTGTCGCATTGATACGCTCATGCAATTTGATAATTTCACTACGCATCTGTACACGCAGCTTTGCATCCAGGTTTGACAGTGGCTCATCCATCAAGAATACTTTCGCATTACGTACAATCGCACGTCCTAAAGCAACACGCTGACGCTGTCCGCCTGATAAAGCTTTGGGCTTACGATCCAAATATTCTTCGATTTCCAGAACACGTGCAGCCTCATGCACACGTTTGTCGATTTCTTCTTTTGGCACTTTTTTCAGCTTTAAGCCAAATGCCATATTATCGTAAACACTCATGTGTGGATACAATGCATAAGACTGGAAAACCATCGCGATATCTCTATCCTTTGGTTCCACGTCATTCATCAATTTGCCATCAATGTAAAATTCTCCGGCACTGATGTCTTCCAACCCGGCAATCATACGCAATGTTGTTGATTTACCGCAGCCGGATGGTCCTACAAAGACGATAAACTCTTTGTCTTTAATCTCCAGGTTGAAGTCAAATACTGCCTGGACATTATTGTCATATATCTTATCAATATGTCTTAATGATAATTCAGCCATTCTTATTACCTCCTGTTATTTGTATTTTCTGTTGTATAAATACAGCAGAACGAGCAATCCCGCAAGGCCGATGAATTCCATGCCTAGATTTGCCACACTGACGGTTTTCTGTCCGACAATGATCAGTCCAAGAAACACGAAGAACAAGATTGCCATGATTATATTTTTCACTGCATTATTTTCCATCATTTATCACCATCCATCTTATTTCACCAGGGGCGAGTGTTACTGCGACATGATTGCCTTCTCCATCATACACATTTGTTTTTTGTTCTTGATTGGTATTATTTAGAATTGCATACATGTTGTTATCCGGATATGCATGAACTTCACAATAGAGGTTATCCGCATACCATTTTTTAAATTCTTCTTCTTTATGTGCCGCATAATAGAGAGAACGCAGCAGTACGCGTGTATTCTGCGTGCTGTATGGAAGACCGGCAATATAAACGCCTCTTCCTTTTCCATAAGTATGTGCACCTAAGTGTACTTCGCCGTTGCTGTAGGAAATAATCTCGGTATCTTCATTCAGCGCATAAATGTTTCTCATACCTTCACCAAAGTCCAATTCTTCCACTACATCTTCCGTAATGAAGTGACTTGCTAATGGGGTGTGGAAATATTTATCCGTGTGTAGTGTGAAACCTAATTCTTTATCGACACCTAAAGCATCCGCCAGCTGGAAGAATCTTCCGCCGTTTTCAACTGCTGCTGGTTCACCAATACCGACAAATCCACCGCCATTATAGATCCATTCACGCATCATGGAGATTAATTTTTCATTCTTCCAAACATCTCCACCGGAGAATGCGGTGTGGGCATCCCCTGCATTGATGATAACATCAATATCTTCTGGGATTCCATGTTCCAACACCTCATCGAAGCTGAGGAAGACAACATCTACGCTGGCACCACTAAGCGATTCCAGCATACCATTGTATGAGTAAATTTGTTTGCAATACAAACCATGGGCAACCATATATGCATGCCAGCTGCGTAAAGCACCCCAGCTGTTTAAGATTGCTACCTTTAATCCGCAATATGGTGTTTGACCATGTACACGATCATAGATTTCACGGAATTCATCACAAACTTTTTCAATATAGTCTACAAACTTTGGAAATTTGTAAGCTAAGCTAGGATATCCGCCATAGCCGATACGATCAATTGGTTTACGCATAATCGCACGACGTGCACTTAACCAGTTATCAATTGCCTCAATTGTCGGATCATTTCCTTCATAGAAGGTATCCGGGAAGAAATATGGAAGGAATCTTCCTTCGTGGTATTTCACACCGGGAATATCGGAAATCAAGCGCAAGGTAGCACCTCCGCCAACACTTCCGACAACAGCATCTAAGCCGATTTCCGGAAAGTATTTGCCATAAGGCTCCGTACCAATCCAGTTATCTCCCAAAAACATCATAGCTTCTTTGCCAGCATCATGAACCAGCTGTACCAATTCTTTTGCTGTTTCCGCAACAAAGCGCTGTTGGAAATCAATGTATTCCAAATATTCTTTGGTTGGTACACAGAAGGTTGAGTTGTAGTATCCATTATCTACAAATACTTCCGGACGTAAGCGATAGCCATAGGCTTTCTCGAAGGCTAAAATTGCCTCAGTAGAAACACTAGCGCCATATCCACACCAATCCACAAATTTTTCTTTTGCCAGCTTATTGAAGATTAACGTAAAGTGATAGAAGAACGTTGTAAATCGTACGACATCACAGCGTTTATTCTCTTCATCAGCCAACCAGTCTTTTAAATATTGTACGACATATGCGCGAGAGAAAGGTTTTCGTACATCAAAGGGAATTTCATGAGGTTTATCACCCCAGTCATTGGTGATGTGATTGTACATCTGTGTTGGATCCCATAAGATATAAGCCAGAAAAGAAACGGTATATTCATGGAACTTCTTAGCATGATGTATCGTGAGCGTATGGTCTTTTGTATTTATATCCCAATCCTTCACATCAACAACTTCTTGTGTTGTACGATCAATAACTTCCCACCATTCCTTTGGATCATGGTCATAATCCGGTGTTACCTGCTGATCAAAATATTCAGCCGCAAAGGCAATCGTAATTTCTTCTTTATCGGCTAGTGTATAAGGACTCATCAGATAAATCTGCTGACATTCCTCCATATGCTGCTGAGCAAATTCATTATGACCTCTGGCAACAAAATAAGTCGTATAAATTTTGGCATCTAACGATTTGATTCCTTCATCCAGCTTAGTGCCGTCACTGTCACGAATGGCATCGGCACCCCAGCGTTTCAGCAGGTCTTTACTTTCTTCAAGGAAATTAGATTCTCCAGGTAATGTCACTCTTCCAGTCGTTTTTCCCATAATCGTCTCCTAATCTTTCAAACCGCCAAGGCTCATGCCCTCGGTCAGTTTCTTCTGTACTAAGATGTACAGAATCAGTGTCGGAACCATGACGATTACCAAGCCGGCATACATAACACCAAAGTCTGCAGCCGCTCGCTGATCTGCCATCAAGAATTTCAAACCGACACCCAAAGTTGAGTTGTCTTTTTCCATTAATGTAAAGGCCATGATATATTCATTCCAGAATGCTAAGAATTGGAATAAGATAACCGTAATGATACTAGGTCTGGCCATCGGTATCATGATCTTAGTCATTGTCTTAAAGTATCCACAGCCATCAATCAAAGCCGCCTCTTCATAAGCTTTCGGCAAAGTTTGGAAGTAGCCGCTGAGCAAATAGATCGTAAATGGCAGCGACGTTGCCGCATATATCAGTGACAGCATGATTTTATTGTTTAAGAACACATCCTGTACCTGTAATGCAATTTCCCAATGGAACAGCATAACATAAATCGGCAATACAATATAGTTCGTATTAATGAAAAGTCCTGCCATAAATAATGCATTAAAGAATTTCTTTCCTTTGAAACGGAACCGTGCCAATACATAAGATGCAGGCAGTGCAACGATCAATAAGAAGAATATACTCATCGCCGTTACAATGACGGAATTCACCAGGTAGTCACCCATGCGCGCTTTTTGAAATGCAGTCGCAAAGTTTGACCATAGTACCTGTGTAGGTAAGCTCCAAGGACTGCGCTGAACTAAATCAGACTGACTCTTTACACTGGCCATGAAGACCCACACGATTGGTACGATAATAGTGATTGCTAACGCGATTAGAGCGACGTAAACAAACACTTTATATAGCGAAAATTTCTTTTTTTCTTTCATTTTGTTTACCTCCTAGAACTCTAATACGTCACGTTTTGTAATATTGTTCAAAATGCCCGATAAGGCAAATGAGAACAGGAAGATACATACACCAGCAGCCATCCCATAGCTGTAGTTGCCGGCAAATGCTTTATTATACATATAGTTCAATGGTACTTCTGTGCCTAGGGAACCTTCCGTATTAATCTGGACAAACATGAAACTTAAGTTGATCGTAGAAATAACGAAGAACGTAAGTGTTGTTCGTATATTATTCCAGATAAGCGGTAAGGTAATCATAAAGAACTGTTTGATCTTACCGGCACCTTCCAAAGAAGCTGCTTCATACAGGTTTTCCGGAATGGATGACATGCTCGCCATGTACATAACCATATAGTAACCAATTGCCTGCCAGATCAATGCTACGATAATAGAGTAATTTACAATATCCGGATCCCCCATCCAAGCTCTTGTCAAGCCACTCAAACCAATCATTTCCAAGAAGGAATTCAAGATACCATTGGATGGCTGATAAATAGCCGCGAAGATACCGGCAATAACAACGATACTTAAAATATTAGGAATATAGAAGATGACACGGAAGAAGTTCTTTCCTCTGAATTCTTCTCTTGTCAGCAGGGTTGCGAATAAGACAGCCAGTACTAAAGTAACAAGTGTTACAAGCGTAATGGTTAAAATAATATTCTGCATAGATTCAATAAAACGTTCATCGGAGAATAATACTTTAAAGTTGTCTAAAGCGACAAATGCACCGTCATGAATCAAATCTGTCTTATCAAAGAAGGATTCTTTAAAGACGGTAATCGTTGGTACAGCAATAAAGAGGATAGCCAATATTACTGCGGGCGCCAGACATCCGAAGATAAATGTACGCTGGGCCTTCTTTTTGTTCATATAGAAACCTCCAATCTTTTTAAAAAGCGATGAACTGGATGGCTCATCGCTTAATTATTACCAACTTTTTTACTTATTTAACTGGGTTAGCTTTCAGTTCTTTCCACAGTTTAATCAGTTCAGATTTCCAAGTGGCTACATCTTTCTTGCCAGTTGCGATGTCATCAATTGGTCCATATAAAGATGCGTTGAAGTCCAGTTTAGGAAGTGCTTTTTTGTCGTATGCTGCATAAGATGCACCAACGATAGTTTCCACGTTCTTTTCACTATAAGTAGCGAATGCTTTACCTAAGTCAGAGTTCTTGTCAATCTTGTCAGTGATACCCTTAACAGGAGCAACGATATCATGTTTCAACATAATTTCAGCGCCTTCTTCAGAGTAGATGAATTCCAAGAATTTCTTAGCATCAGCTGAATTTTTAGCCTGCTTAGGAATCCAAGCCTGTTCTGTAAAGGATGCAATTGCACGTTTACCATCTTTTTCGAATGCTGGCAGAGCCATAACGCCCCATTTGAATCCTTTTTCTGGAGTTGTTTTGCTCATTTCATTCTTTACCCAATAACCATTAGGCATGAACAATGCTTTACCATCAATAACAGCCTGCTGGTTGTTTGTAAAGCCATCTTTTGCGTTAGCGTTTGCTACCGTATCTTTAAACAGATAACCGTTTTCTTTAGCAACTAATTTACCAACTGTTTCAAGAATCTTTGTACCTTCTTTTGAAGTCCAAGTAGAATCATCATAAGATAATGCTTTATCTAGGATACCTAATTGTTTGTACATACCGATCAATGTGTTATCGAAGTAACCTTTTACTGGATATGTGAACAATGCTGGTCCATTTTCTTTCTTCAGCTGATCACCTAAAGCAAACATTTCATCCCAAGTAGATGGTAATGCATATTTCTTACCTTCACCGATCAATTCAGCATTGTAGAAGAATGCACCTGGAGTATACATGATTGGTGCTAAATAGTTCTTTCCATCACCTAAATATTTAGATACGGAACTATCAGCAAATGCTTGATCAACATCTTTTGCGTTTGCGAATACATCAGAGATATCCATAACTTCGCCGCTGTTCAGCTGGCTTTCTGTGAATCCTGATTTCTGTCCTACGTTGTAGTAAACCAAATCAGAGTAAGTACCTGTAGCGTTTTCTTTATTCAAAACTGCTGGTAAGTCTTTTTCAAAGCGCATCTGAACGTCTACTTCTGGGTATTTCTTTTCAAATGCTGCTTCCAGATCCTTCCATACTTCCTCTCCGTTACCACCAGAGAATGAGTCAAATTTCAGAACTCTTTTTTCTCCGCCGGATTTGTCAGCGTCATCTTTCTTGCTGCCGCATCCTGTAACAACGCTTGCAACCATCAGGCCGGCACAAGCTAATGCTACCATTTTCTTCATAAAACTGTTCCTCCTTCATTTGGATTTGTTTTCCATACCTAAATATTACATAATGAAAGCGTTTTATACAATCCCTATATTGTTCTGTTTTTTATATTTATTGCTTTTTTGATAATAGAAACAATATTTCTTCCCTTTCATTCACTTACATTCTATTTCATATGAAATATCAGCTAAGACAATTGGTAATACATGTACTAAAAATTCTCGATACCCACAATATCCAATCGTTTCCTCTAAATAAATATCGCGTTTGCGCTTGCATCCTCCACGACAAAAATTAAGATAGGAGCACGTTTGACATTGTTTAGGAAGTTCTTGTTTTAAGAATTGCTCTGCCCTCTCACATTGTCTTGCTGACGTCAGGGAGTGAGTAGCAAGCGTTCCGCAGGCAAATTGTGGCAATGCATAAAAATCACATGGATAGATGGTACCATCTGCTTCTATGACATACTGAAATGCACAGCGTCCCAGCCGCCCACAAGTTAAGGGTAAAGAATCCATGCACATGAGATACAGATCATCAAATAAGCCGATATGTAAGGGATGCCCCTTTGAAATGCCTTGATGCCATAAGTGAAACATCTCGATGTAAAAACGAGCAAATCCCTGTGCCGATAAATAACGATGTTTCTTTGTCAAATCCGGTAAACAGGGAATCAATTGCACATATTCCATCTTATGCTGGATAAAAAAATGATACAGGGCCTTAACATGTGCCACACTTTCCTCATGCACCACACTTAAGATATTCACTTTCACACCATGCCTTTGTAATAATTCATACGCACGCAGTACACGCCAATACGTCTTTTCCCCTTGCGCATCTTTTCGCATATGTTCATGCAATGATTCATAGCCATCAAGTGATATTCCTGTTAAAACATCATGCTGTTTTAAGAAAAGAGCCCAGGCTTCATCCAGCAACAAGCCATTTGTCTGCAGGCTGTAACGTATTTGCTGTTTATGTTGTTTTTCTTTCACCCGTTTGATAAAAGAGATAAAAAAAGGCAATCCAGCTAAGGTAGGTTCTCCACCTTGAAACGCAAAATGAATACTTCCCTCATCATCTACACATGCAAAAGCGCGTGCAATGACCAGTTCCATCACCTCATATGTCATAACACCTGCAAAATCCTTGCGATGATTTGCGACATCGTGGTAAAAACAGTATCCACAAGCCATATTGCAGGCCGCACCTGCCGGTTTGATTAATACACTAAGCTGTTTCATATAGAACCTTCCTTCCCTGATCTTTTCTTTTTCATGCGTATTATTTTATTACATCATTTGGTAGAATGAAATATATTTATTATATAAGATGGTCTTTTTTATGAGTATCTTGACATCTTTTTCGGCATCATTTTACAAACCGTCTGTTTTTTCTTATAATGAAGATGTTGTAAGCTTACGCAAAGCAAAGTAACTGTTTATAGCGTAGCGTATCTCCATATAAAAAGTAAAGGAGTTTTCTATGAAAAAAGCAAATGTCCTCTTATTGATGTGTGATCAGTTCCGCGGCGACTGCCTATCCATTGCACATCATCCGGATGTAAAAACACCTTATTTAGATTCTTTAGCAAATGATGGTGTCTTATTTGAACAGGCCTATTCTGCTTGCCCTAGCTGTATTCCCGCTCGCGCTGCTTTGTTAACAGGACGAAGTCAAAGAGCACACCGCCGTGTCGGCTATGAGGATAATATCCCTTGGGAATATGAGCATTATTTGGCAGAAGAGTTTAGCAATGCCGGCTACCAAACGCAATGTATCGGCAAAATGCATGTTCATCCGCCGCGGTTATTATGTGGCTTTCAAGGATTGAAGCTGCATGATGGGTATTTGGGATGTTATCGAGGCAATGATATACCACATTGGATGCATCAAGAGGTCTGTGATGATTATCTGTTTGACTTACAAAACAGTTTAGATCGCCATGCGGATGTCAATGCCAGCGGTGCTGAGTGTAATTCCTGGGTCACTCATCCATGGATCTATGAAGAACGATTGCATCCTACCAATTGGTGTGCTGATAACAGTATTCGTTTTTTAAAGACAAGAGATCGCAGTAAGCCGTTTTTTCTCATGAGTAGTTTTGTTCGTCCGCATCAGCCATTAGATCCTCCACCTGCTTACTATGCGATGTATAAGGATAAGCAACTGCGCGAACCTGCAAAAGGCGATTGGGATAATGAAGCGATGACAAAGCAATATGGCTTTACAAGTGATTCCATCTATGGTTGTAATGATGCAGCTATGCGTCATGATGCTATGGCTGGATATTATGCTTCCATCACGCATGTAGATCATCAGATTGGACGTATTCTCAGTGCCCTTCGTGAAGAAGGAATGTATGAGGATACCATCATCCTCTTTGTCAGTGATCATGGTGAAATGCTGTTTGATCATAGCCTATGGCGTAAGGTTTTCCCTTATGAAGGCAGTACCCATATTCCCTTCCTTATGCATATCGGTAAAAACATTGCGGATCTTCTTCCTAAACGCATACAGGGTATCTGTGAATTACGCGACATCATGCCGACTCTGTTAGCTTTGTGTGACTTGCCGATTCCTGAAACGGTGGATGGTCTTTCCTTGTATGATACGATTTTGCATGATACAGAAATCGAACGCTCTTATCTGCATGGCGAACACAGTTTTCATTCGGGATTCAGTAACCACTATATCGTAACGCCAACAGACAAATATATCTGGTATAGTGAAACTGGCAGGGAACAATATTTCCATCTCGCCAATGACCCAAATGAAACACACGATGCTCTTCATGATGTACAATACCAGCAACGCATTGAGCAACTGCGTAAATATTTAATCGCTGAATTAAAAGATCGAGAAGAAGGATATAGCGATGGTTCTCGTCTATTTTCCGGTAAATGTGCCAAAACCATCTTACAACAAAAGTATTAAAAAAAGAGGGAGTGACTTGTCTTCACTCCCTCTTTTTTATCATCATTTTATCGAAAACCAACGAATTTCCGTGGCCGCTAGGGTAAGAGCATAACTTTCCCTATCTGTATATACCGTAGTCGTCTGTTCTTCATATGTGTTATTCACGACACAATAGCTTTGGGTATTTGGATATACATTGACCTCCACATTAGGATTTTCACTGTACCACGTCTTGATTTCATCCTCTTTGCCAGCCGCATAAAATAAACAGCGATATAACAATCGAGCATTTTCAAAGCTGAATGGCAATCCGCGCAAATAAACACTGCGTCCCTTTCCATACGTATTGGCCGCAAACATGATATTATGACGGTCATCTTTTAAAACCGTGGTTCCATTTAATGCATATATATTTTTTACTTCTTCACCAAAATCGATCGTCTCAGCAAAGTTCTCCGTTAAGAAATGCTCTTTCTCTTCCCAGTTGTATTTATCCGTAGACAAAGAGAATCCTAATTCTTTATCGACCCCTAAGACATCATAGAGTTGGAAGAAATGACCATTGCGCTGATAAGCGGTTGGCTCTCCAACACCGATAAAGCCGCCACCGTTGTATACAAAGCGACGAATTGCTTCGATGATCCGTGGGTCAGCCCAATACTCGCCACCACTATAGGCAGTATAAGCGTCTCCGGCATTGATAATAACACCGGCATCATCTAAAACATGCGGATCCTCTAGAATATCATCAAAGCTGATGAATGAAACATCAAATGGCATACCGCTTAAAGCCTCTAATACACCGGAATAAGAATAAATCTCTTTATACCACAATGCATGCGCCACCATATGGGTACCCCAACTGCGCACCTTTCCCCATGCATTTAATATCGTCACTTTAAATGGCATACAATAAGGTTTTGCCCCATGTACATGATCATATAACTCACGGAATTCATCACAAACATGTGTGATATACTCCACAAAATCAGGGAACTGCAAAGCCAGTTTCAAATAACCGCCATAACCAATACGATCCAATGGAGAACGTAAAATAGCACGTCTTGCGGTTACCCAATTGACCTTAGCTTCCTGAATAGGATCGCCGCCTTCACAGAAGACATCCGGGAAGAAATATGGTAAGAATCTTCCTTCGGTATACTTCACACCAGGAATATCCGAAATCAAACGTAAGGTCGTACCATTGCCAACAGAACCAACAACAGCATCAATTCCTAAGTCCTTGAAATATGGTCCAAATGGTTCTGTACCAATCCAATGATCGCCCAAAAACATCATGGCCTCTTTTCCTTCTTCATGCGTAATATCGACAAATTGTTTTACCAGTTTGGCAACCTCACGCATCTGGAAGTTCATAAAGTCTTTATATTCTTTCGTAGGTACGCAGAAGGTTGAATTATGGTAGCCTTGCGAAATGATGTATTCCGGACGGAATTTGTATCCGACTTCCTTTTCAAATTGCTCCAGAATATATGGGGATACACTGGCACTATAACCAAACCAATCCACAAATTTCTCTTTTGCTTCTTCATTAAACATCAGGGTAAACTGATGGAAAAACGTTGTATAACGAATCACATCGACTTCCGGATGTTCCTTACACCATGAACGTAATTTTGCTAAGACATACGCTTGCGTTTTCGGCTGACGAACATCATAGGTCATCTGATGCTCCTCATCTTTCCAATCATTGGTTATCGCATTATACATATGTACTGGATCCCATATCACAAAAGCCAGAAAGCTTACGGTATAAGCATGAAAAGGAATTGCCTCTTGAATGACGACCTCACCACATTCTTCCTCATACAGCCATTGTCCATAAGGAATGATGTCACCACTTGTACGATCAATTACTTCCCACCAGCGACTGATGTCATCAATCGTATTAACTTTTAATTGTTTTTCGTAATAATGTTTCATTAATGGAATGCGTAGAGTTGAAGTGGATGCTGTCATGAAATCACTCATCAGATACATCTGCTGGATTTCTTCCGGATGTGCTGTGGCCCATGCATTATCTTTGCGGGTCGTATAATAAGTCGCATATTGTTTCACATCCAAGTCACTCAATTCCTTTGGCATGTTGGTACCATCGCAATCGCGAATGGCGTCTGCGCCCCATAAATCAATGATGCGCAGGGTGTCTTCAATTACATCTACATCGGTCGGCACGGTTACACGGCCTTTGTTCGTTTTCATAAACGTCCTCCTTGTGTTATCTGACAACATTGTATGTATTCCCTATAGTCTTGTCAAATGACCTAAACCTTCATTTTCCCCATTTTTGTAACAAGATTTCTAAAAAAAGAATCGATTTATCGGAGCTTTTTCCTCTTCATTTTGATTTTTTTAGATATATTGGCAAGTTTGTTTTTTTAACAATATCTTGTCAACTATGAATTTTTTCTATATAATGGTAAAAAAGGGAGGACAGATCATGAGTATTCAGCGTTATCAGATGGAAGATGTGCCTCGTTTAGATAAAATGTCTTATCGTCTTTTGTATATTTCTACATCACGCTATGAAGGGGACTGGCATAGTACGCCACATGCGCATCATTGCACCGAACTATTTTATGTAATCCGCGGCAAAGGAAGCTTTCTTGTCAATGATAATGTGTTCGATGTACGTGAAGATGACATGATCATTGTCAACCCAAACGTCGTACATACTGAGATGAGTCGTGGTGATTCCCCATTAGAATACATCGTATTGGGAATTGAAGGATTGCAGTTCACCAGCTTTTCTGAACAAGAAGATGAAGAGGAAGAAGAAAAAGATTATAGTGTACATAACTATTATGAATTTAAGCATGAAATCCTGTTTTATTTAAAGACCTTATTACAAGAGATGGAAGAAAAAGACAACAACTTTGAAGTTGTCTGTCAAAACTTATTAGAAGTGCTGATTATTAATATGGTTCGTCGTACGAAAGCGAATTTGTTGATTGCGCCTGCAAAAAAAGTGGCCAAAGAATGCCGCTTTGTGGAACAATACATCAACAATCATTTCCGTGAAGAAATATCCCTCGAATTACTAAGTGAAAAAGCCTTTATGAACAAGTTTTATCTCGTACATGCTTTTAAACAATACAAAGGAATCTCTCCCATCAACTATTTGATACAATTGCGAATCAAAGAGGCGAAAGAGCTTTTATCGACAACCAATTATTCCATTTCCCAAATTTCCGAATCAAGCGGGTTTTCTTCCCAATCCTATTTCTCACAAGTATTTAAGAAAGAAACCGGCATGACGCCGAATGAATATCGAAAAACCGTTCACTAACCTATGTACAGATGGTAAAACACCATCTGTTTTTTTTTACAATTGTTTACTGCCCCCTTTTGCCTGCAATTGTAATACATTTGTATCAAAGCTCACAATGCGCTTTTCTTCTCTACGCCAACGTTTCATACCTAACTGGATCAGTTCCTCTAACAGTTTTGTAAAAGTCAGACCACTGGCTTCCCATAAATAATACGCTAAAGAACCCGGAATAGAATTAATCTCATTGACATAAATATCTTTCGTATCCGCATTCATCAAAAAGTCAATACGGACAACCCCTTCCGCCTGCAGCGCTTGAAAGCTTGCCAATGCATAGGACGTGATTTCTTGCGCTTCTTCTTTTTCTAAGGAAGCCGGTACGCGTCGATTGGTACCAGCCATTCCTTTACTTTTCGCATGTCCTTCATATTTGTCCTGAAAGGATAAAATCGTATCCTGTTTTACAACTTCTTCTAGGACACTGCATTTGGCATCTTCCATATCCCCTAACACAGATGCGTTTATTTCTCTTAATGGGGTGATCACCTTTTCAATGACGATCTTATCATCATATTGAAATCCCTCTTCCATCGCTTTCTTTAATTCCTGCGCATTTTGTACTACCGCAATCCCAATACTACTGCCAAGATTGCTTGGTTTTATGATCATCGGATAGCCAAGACGCTGTGCTTTCGCAAAGAATGCTTCCGCTAACGGCTCTTGTTTCCACCAATAAAACCATGGTACTAAAGGTAACCCTTGATCTTGCAGGATCATTTTCATAGCCACTTTATCTTGTCCTAAAGCACCGGATAATACACCACACTGCGCAAACGGTACATGCAAGGTCTTTAAAAAGCCTTGAAAGCTTCCATCCTCTCCGTTTGTCCCATGTAAAATCGGCAGTACAAAGTCAATTACGCGAGATGTTTTCCAAAAGTGATGTTTTTTCCATTGCATCAACACCCGTTGATGTTCACGTACAAGCTGAACTTCATAATTTTCCTGCGTAACCTTTGTTAAATCTTGAAATACCTCCGTTTTTTGAAATGAGGCATCACTATACATTCTTCCATCCTTGGCAATATATAAAGGTACGATTTCATAAGCATCTGGAAAAGCCGCAATTGCCTGCATTGCTGAAAGGATACTGATCTCATGCTCAACGGAAACACCGCCAAAAGCTATGGCAACACTTAATTTCATAACATCCATCCCTTTCCTATTCGCATATTTCAGTCTATGCAATAGCAGGATAGGCGTTACGCAATCCGCTTAGTGGTTAAAAGCGTCCGGCAAATCATTTTCTAATAAAACATAGGCGTCCTTTTCTTTAATCTGTTGTAAACAGGCAAAGGCTTCTTGAATATTCGTTACGACATGCAATCTTTCTATCGGAAACTTCTTAGCGATTAAGCCTTTTTTTATTTTTTCGGTCTGTGTTGGACCTACCAATATAACATCATCTACACATGCAGCCATATAAGCTCCCAGCAGTTCATTTTCTTTATCCTGTGCATATCCCAAGTCAATCAGACCGGGGGTAATGATGATACGCTGTTGGGGCATTTCTCTTAACACATCCAACGCATAACGAGCCCCCTTGGGATTGGCATTATATGCATCATCAAGCAGTGTATAATCCGCCATCTGTTTCTTTTCTAAACGATGGGTTACATAAGGCAACTGTTCACATTGCTTACCCAAAGCATCCCAGGACATTCCCAATTGATGTGCAACCGCAACCCCACAAGTGATATTCATCAGATTATGTTCCCCTAACAAACGGGTATGAAAAACATGAGCAATGGCCTTATGCGTAATGGTAAAACGGCTGCCTTCTTCATCATAAGAAACATTTCCATACCGATAATCTGCTAACATATCCTTACCAAACCAGATGACACGGCAATGAACACGTAATGGATAAGAACGTATCCATTCATTATCCGCATTTAAAAATCCTATTCCCTGTCTGCCTAATTGCTCAATCATCTGCATTTTTTCATGCAAAATGTTTTCCATACTATGAAACGTGGCCAAATGCTGTTGGCCAACGGCTATTACAATACCATATTGGGGTCTGACAAACTTCATCAGCTCTTCAATCTCATGAACATGATCGGCTCCCATTTCGCATAGAAACAGCTCATGCAGTGGCTGTAGATATTCCAAGATGGTCTTTGTAATTCCCATGCGATTATTATAGGACTGTGGAGTCGCCAAGGCATACCAATCTTCTTTCATCAGCTGGTACAATACATTTTTCACACTTGTTTTCCCATAACTTCCTGTAATACCTATGATACAAAGATTTTCATGATCCCGCAGTTTTTTCGCTGCTTTCTGCATATAAGACTGTTGGATAAAGCGCTCGACAGGTAACATGATACATGCCGATACAAGAAGAAGCACCCATGGCAAAAAGTAAAGGTATGGCGTAAAGAAAATCTGCCAAAAGATATTGCCATACTGTTGCAATACCCATAAAATCACAAACATCAGGAAAAGTTGCATCCCATATAACCGTTTTGCTCTTGGCGTAAATACCAACGGCTTGCGATATTCACTTTGTTCTTCTTTGCGCCACATCAAGTAACCATATATCAATAGCAACATGCTTAATAACAGCTGGGGAAATTGATCATTTGAAACAAAAAATAAACCATATATCAAAAAAAGCAACAATACTGTCTTCACCAAATGTTTGCGCAGCACATATAACTGTTGTTTCAGCCATGGCAGATAGCGATCATTACGATAGCGATTTTGCTGGAACATATGCAGACTTTTTTTCAAGGGCACAAGCACAAAAAACAGATAACTACATAGCATGAAGGTTTTCATGAGATGCCCTCCAGAAAAGCATCCACAATAGCCTTAAAGCGAAGACTTTGATGAAAGTATGCAAAGTGATCATCTTTGGCTAATGTCACAAGGGTCGCATGCGGCATCAATGTTTCCATCATTTTTCCCATCCATAAAGGCGTTTGTTCATCTTGTTCCCCCCATACTAAAAGCGTTTCAACTTTTATCTTCGCTAATTCCGGTGTAATATCATCATTCACACTTTTTACCAGCACACTGCGCATGATATCACTAGCCTGTTGATAATCAACACTGCCCATTTGTATCTGACGATGCCATTTTTTCATGAACTTATAACTATACACACGGATATAATAAGAAATCCCATGTTTTTTACGTATGCCGGCAGCTCCGGTTAAGATCATTGCCAGAAGCGGATATTGCAATGCATAATGAAATGCAATGCGGGCGCCAAAGGAATGGGCAATAATGATCGGTTGATTTATTTCATAGTAATCACATAGCTCATGCATGGCACTCGCATATTCCTTGAGGCCCCAAGCATGATCGGGTTCTTCACTTTCACCAAACCCCGGTAAGTCTAAATTGACAACTTTATAGTGCTCACATAAATGATCTTGGAGAAATTTCATCATATAGGCATTTTGGCCCCATCCATGTAAGAGGAGAATGCCCTGCCCTTCTCCTTTTACGGTGACATTTAACTTACAATTATGAATCCTACACATACACATCCTCCATTCGTTTCAGTATATGAAAAAAGGAACATGTTTAGACAATATTTTCTTATCCATACGAAAAAAACTCTATGAACATATCGTGCTCACAGAGTTTATTTTCACACAAACAAATAATTATCGTCCTTTTTTAGTTTCTGTTTTGGGTTTATTAATACGGAAAATAACACCATCGGCTGTATTTTCTCCACATACCTCATAATGATTCGCGTTAACAACTTTGGATACGATACTTAATCCTAAGCCAAACTTACCGCCTTGTCCTTTTTCATATGGTTTAAAGAGTACTTTGATACGATCTTCATCCATACATGGACCATCATTGGCAATCGTCAAACCTTCTTCTTCACTCAAGTGAATATCGATGGTCGTTTTCGCATAACGCAATGCATTTTCTAAAATGTTTTCCACGGCAACGCGCCAAGGTTCGGCCAATCCATCAAACCACACTTCTTCTAAATCTGTCTGAATGGTGATTTCCGGCTTTATGAATTTGGTATTTTGCACAACTGTTTCCACGATTTCCTGCATATTGCTGGAAATACCTTCACAATCCTGTGAAATCAGATATTCAACACGATTCATGAACAACAAGGAATGTACTTTTGCCTCTAAACGATCCGCATTTTCAATGATAACATCAACACTTTTCTCCAAGGTATCGTATGGATAAATACCATCCTTGATACTTTCTCCATAAGATTTAATCGTCGCAATCGGTGTCTTTAAGTCATGTGATATATTGTGAATCATTTCTTCTTTCGTCTTTTCCTGACGCAATAACTCATCTCGCATGCTGACCAGAGCATCCGCCAATTCCCCGATTTCATCCTTGCGATTTACATGCAGCTCGGCATCTTTTCCCAGTTTCACACGTTCAATATAATTACGTATCTGATTCAATGGATGAATGAGCGTAATGACCCACATCATTAATACGATAAAGAAGAAACCAACGACGATTACCGTGATATAGACAACACTGTTTACTAAAACATTTTCCAGCTTATCCATATTATCGCTATAGGTTTTAGAAATCAAATACTGTTTATCTGTGATGCGCAAAACACTGTAATAAGAATCCAGATCATTGCTGGCATTCTTAAAGATTCCATGATATTTTTCCAAATTTCCTCGCATGACCTTAAGCAAATCATTGCGAATCTGTTCCCATTCCCGACTGTTTGTATCAATATTTTTTTCTGCCGGGGCAATTAAGATAGGGGTATCACCATTTTTGATCATGACCGGATAATTTTCAATATTACTGGCATTGCTGTACGCATCCAGCGTTGCATTTGCACTGATCAAAGTACTTTGTGTATCATCTAGCGATTTAAATATCTGTTCTTTAATTGCGTTATTAACACTGCCATTGACATATACAAAGAAGAAGACCGCAAAAAAAGTAACGAAAAAGAAAATCAGCGCAAACAGCTGTTGTGTTAAAGACAGCTGTTTAATGAATTCATTAAAGCGTTTCATTAGCCTAAACGATAACCATAGCCATAAATCGTATGAATGTTCAGATTCGGCAGTTTCTTACGCAAGCGACGCAGCGTATCATCAACGACACGATCACTTCCATAATAGTTTTCTTCCCATACATTCGTTAAGATGGCTTCACGGTTAAATGCCATACCTTTATTTTTAATAAACATCATCAACAAATCAAATTCCTTAGTGGTTAAATCAATTTCTTTTCCACCGTCAAAAACCTTGCGTTGTTCTTCATCAAGTTCATACCCATCTACCATGATGCGGTTATTATCATTACGATAGACGCGCTTCATCACATTGTTCACACGTAAAACCAATTCCTTTGGTGAAAAAGGTTTTGTGATATAATCATCACTTCCTTTTTCCAATCCAATGATACGGTCAAATTCTTTATCACGTGCTGACATAAAAATAACTGGGATATCTTTTCCCTGTAAACGGATTTCTTCAATTAAGTCAAACCCGCTCTTATCATCCAGCATGATATCCAAGATCCATAAGTGTACATCATCGTCACCGACATGGGCACTGGCCTCTTCATACGTATAATAGGAACGAACCTCATAGCCTTCTTTTTTTAAATATTGATTCACTAGGTCGTTGATTGCTTTTTCATCTTCGACCACACAAATTACTTTTTTCATAAGACTTCACCTCTTTCCTTTATTTTAGACCAAATTATGTGAAAAAAAAAGGGATTTTGAAATGTCCCTTAAGTTTCACATAAAATAACATCAGTTTTTATGGTTTTTCCTATAAATCAAATAGCCAAAAGCATAAAACATAAAAAAACTCGTTTTTTTTATCCTATTTTCCCTATTTACCGAAAACTTCAAAATACCACATCACCCCAAGGTGAATGCCCCTTTCATTCACCAGATATAAATGATGTGTTTTTTTTTCTATACTTACAGATGCTTTCTTTCCCTTTGCCATTGTCTCCACCCAAATCCTAGTAGCATCAACATACCGCCCCAAAGAAGATAATGGTTTGTTCCTGTAAATCCGGTATCTGGTATGGTCTGCTGTTGATAATTGGGCAAATGATAAGATGCTGTGGAAGATTCTTTCTTAAAGGCTGGAGTACCCGTGACATTCCCCACGATTCCCGTTACTTTAAATTCTTTTTCTTGTGCATCATAGCATAACTTCCACGATCCTTCCGGCAATAAGTATCCACTCGGTGCTTTGTATTCCATCAACCGATATTCTTTATCTATGGAGAGTTCCGAAAATGTCACATTTCCATCGCCTGCTGAAATCACACGTTTCTTAGCCTTCCAGCAAGCAGATGAGGAAATCAAATTACCATTGTTATCGACCTTTAATTGCTCATTTGTATGATCATGAGAAGTGCTTGTACAGTTCAATTCATAAATGCCAAAACTTGCATTTGCTAAGGGGACATCATTCATTGTCGTTTTGGTAAAGGTAAAATCAGCTGTCTTCTTTATCGTATTCATAAATACCACATGATTTTCGCCCTTTTCAATTACACCATTGATTTTATTATCATAATATATCGTTTCATCATTCACCTTTATGGATACGTTATAGTTATTACTTTGTTCTGAATCCAGTGTTTCCTGAATAAAATATTTCTCATTAACATCAATCGAAGGAAAGACCAGCTTTTCTTTATGCTTTAATTCGGCATTTAAAATACCATAAGAAGTGGTAATTTCTTTTTGCTTAGAACCATCGGCATTATATATTGTAGCGCTATATTTCTTTGAAACGGCATCTTGGAACATGACTGTAAACTTAAACGTTTCATTTTGATTATCACCGATTACCTGTTTTTCAATTTCTAAAGATGTCGCTTTTTGATCCATTACTTGTATAACGGTTTGTTCCATAAAAAGACCTGCTACATTTTTACCATTCAAGTTAAATTTGTACATAGTATCTGTGCCGCTATAACGTTGTTCTACCTGTAGTTTTCCCCAACCGCTATCCGTTTGTAAAAAGGATGGACCACTCTCTACATCATAAATCCCATCAGTATTGTTAGCGTGATATTTCAAATTCGTGATTTGCGGTTGTTTTATATACGTACCCGTAAATGTATCTGCGGTTGATAATTGCATTTTCATATCTTGAAGTGTCGTATCGATATCATCTGCTTGCGCATAAGGTAGAAAGCTTGCGATGACATTTTTTATATGCTTTTTCACAAGAATTCCATCATCTTGTTTTTTTGCATTCGCAAACACGCCTTGATCCGTTACCTTGATTTCAACGATTTCTTCATTCAAATCATAGCCTAGCGGAGCTTTCGTCTCCTTCAAATAATATGTTCTTCCACTTAACAAAGGCTGATTTTGCGCTCCAAAGCAGGCCTGTCCCTTCGCATCTGTTGTTTGCTGCTCATAAGGGATATCCTTAACAATTGTGATCGTACCATTTTCATTCTTAATATTGTCTTGGTCATAAAGCGTGAATTGAGCATCGGCTAATGCTTTGCCATCCACATTAACTTTTTCAACACTGAATTGGTTTCTTTTGTTTGTTAAGACAATAGTAGAGGAATAGTGTACCTCATCTGGCAATTTGGAAAAGCCATTCAAACAATTGCCCGCATGATCACAAAGTCGTATGTAAGTATCATATCGTGGAAGAGGTGGTGGTGTTGGCATGACTTCCCATACCATATTCGTGCTGGTGTAATTATATGGCAAATCCATGATTGCCTCATACGTATTATCTGCACCTAAGGATAATACTATTGGATTAGCCTGATATGCCTCTGCGTACTTATCTTCGCCCTGTGTACTGGTACTTTTCCATGTTTTTGATGTTGTTTGATAGAGCAACCTTCCTGTATCCGTATCTTCAATAAAAGCAGCCACATTCGGGTATTGCGCCTTGTTATTATCAATTTCGCTGTTCTTGTTAAAACGGATCTTTTGTTTCACTTGTGTGATAGCACCACTTTCCCATTGGTTCTTCACAATAAAATATGGATGATCTGTATCACCGATAAGTGCTAGATGTACATCCGCTGCTTTTTGATAACCAGCAGGAGCCTGTTCTTCTTTTAATACATAATACTTACTTTTGGCACGTAAAGCGGCTAAGGTTAGATCGGTATTCACGTTAGGATCTACGCTAATGTTACCTTTTGTATCGGTGATGCCTATAAATACAGGTGTATCCTGCTGAATCGCATAGGAACTATCTGCGACATACAATGAATAGGTCGCATTTGCTATTGGTTTCCCTGTATCATCAATCTTTTTTAAATCCCATGTTTCATAAGGCTTTATCCAATTTACATTTAGATTTAGCGATACAGAATCCGTAACCGTAATCGTTCCTTCGGTCTGATTATTTCCACCAGGCGAAAAAGCAAGTGGTGCATATCGGTATAAATTTTCGCCCTTCAAATTTTTATACTGTTTATTTTCTAAATCTATGCGCTTAGTCTCTAAATAAAAACTCTGTCCACCATATACCGTTCCGGTTCCACCCGTCTGTGTTTGCCCTGTTGTTGTGTTATGAAGTGTTACCCCATCTTCTAATGGAATATATACAGCAACTTTGCTTACCGCTTGCAGCGTAATCGTATTGGTTCGTTGTATTTTGCTGTTTGGATCATAGGTAGCTTGCAAGGTATCCGTATTAAACTGCAAGATATTTGGTGATGGATAGCTAGTAATTAGATTATATACGCCTCTTAATCCAATACCATGCTGATCCCACCAATCAAATCCATGTCCCCCATACAAATCACCACTATAAGCATAGGATGCCAAAATATGGGTGTAAAGATAAGCAATATCTTCCGTTTCCGTAAGGAATACAGATTGTCCCGCACCCCCATAGGCATAATATAAAACTTTTAAGAGATTATCATTATTCACTACCGTCGTCTCATAATTACCATTAGGAGGTGTATTTTTACTTGCCTCCAGACAATATGCAAGTTTCCCGTCAATGGTTCCCATGACCGTACTCCAATTGCCTAACCAGGAAGGATAATAAATCTCTCGAATACGTACAAAGGAGGAAACACCTCGTGGTTCAGCAACAGCCACGTTTTTATCTGTATCATCTTCTCCATCCTTTTGCTTTACTATCGCATGTTTCTGTCCATCTGTTGCCATGTTCTTAGTGGTTGGTTCCTCACTTTTCGCAAAAGCGATATGATCCATAGTAGAAAAAAAAAAAAGCAATAACATAGCAAAAAGTATTCGTTTCCATTTTCTTACCATCTCTTACCTCCTCTACTCTCCTTCGTTCTATGCTTTTTTATTGAAATACATCCTTTTCGTTTAGCACATAACAATAAGAAGATTACAAAACCACCTAGCATACTCATCGTATGAAAAATCTGTTCTTTTTGAATCCATTCTTGACTTGTTTCATATACCTCACTACGTTGTTTAATAGTTCCTTTATGCTCCCCTTTTCTTTCACAGTACACGACATAACGCTGGGTATTGTTCGGATAAGGATGACAGGTGATAAGCGTCACCATATCGCTAGAATCTACAATCTTTACCGCATCAATATCTTTGGGAAAGATGACAACAATTTTCCTTACCGTATACGTTAATGTACGCCAAGGATTGGTGATATGAATATCATCATTGATCTTTAATTTTTCTATATCGCGAAACATAGATGCTCCAGCATATCCACCCCGATGTGCAGCAATAACGCTATTTGTATTTTCGCCACCTATCGGCATACTCGTTTGCGACAGGATTGCAGCGCCTTTGGCGAGATGCTCTTTGCTGGCACCGATGTACAAAGGCAGCTTAATCTTCATGCGTGGTATTTCAAGATAGCCAAATACATTCATAGGAAGGCTTGCCATCTCTTTCGAAAAGATGTTTTCCTCATAACTCCAAGCATCCTTCAGTCCAATCTGTTTTTCTTCATAAATTTGCTTATTATAACGTTCTACTTTCAAATACATATTTTTCGTAATAAGCTTTTTATTCGCTTCAAAGCTATCCAGACATTGTCTAGTTTCCATGCGAAAAGATAGATGTTTCATATCAGGATATAACAACAAAGCAAAGCCGCCGATACATAGCAAGATGGCTAAAAAAGCTGTTAAATAGTTAATGTTTCTTTTTTTCATATGCCCGATATCCTTTTTTTAATGCGAAGAAAGCAATACCACCGACAAATACAATCACATATTCCAATTTCCAATTATTTTCTATCCTAATTTCCTTTTCTTGCTCATTTTTATACGCAATACGCCTTCCCCTTACCAATAAGCGATGTGTATTTACGCCATAGGGCGTACAAGTCATTAATGTGATCAGATCTTTTTTACTCTCAAAATGAATGTACTTCATATCCTCAGGTTTGATTATTTGAATATCATCAACTTCATATGCATGCACCTGATCCAGTACATGGATATAAAACAGATCATGTTTTTTCAATTCATCCAAGCGTGAGAATAATTCGGCACTAGGTAAGCCTCGATGAGCGCATATCATCGCATGGTTCCCTTTTCCTCCAATCGGAAGAGATGTCATTTCCAGATGGCCGCCTCCCTTACGCAATACCTTTTCTGCCGTTCCATGATAAATCGGCATATGAACATTCAATTTTGGTATACGAAGATAACACATGACACCATCTTCGCTAAGCCGCAAAACATCTTCATAATTGTTCGGTAAGACAAAACCGCTCCCTAAAACAAAGGGATCATGTACAGGTTGTCCTATTAAATTCTCATTATATATCTTAGCTTTTTCCCATTCTTTTTCTATTTCCTCTTTACTTGCAGTATTCATTTTCGCATCATAGGTCTGTATAACATTCCATTGCTTTTTTTCTGCGATGTAATTGCTAATAGCGGGATATAGAAAAATGGCAGCACCTGTAATAAACAATATCACAGGTGCCAGGAAATAAACACGGTTCCATCTTTTTCTCTTCATTCAGATAAAACCTTAAAAAGCTTAATGAAGGTTACTTTCTTTTTTTCGCATCGTGATCACAAGCGTAGCAGCCCCAATCATTAATCCCAATCCTAAGATGGTAAACAACATGGTGCCCATACCACCTGTCACTGGCAAATCAAAGCCTTTTCCATTTATGACCGTAAATTCTAAAATAATATCATTGATTTTCACTTCTTCACCTAATTGGATAGAACCGGTCTTAGTAACACCAGAGCCAGCATCCAACATACCGTTTGGTTCACTGTCAATCAACGTAAGCGTGATTTCACCATTAGGAAGCACATAGCCGCCATTTGGTGCCTTTGTTTCTTTTAAGATAAATTCACCTGTTGCGATTCCTTCCACCTGCAGCGTACCGGAAGCCCCAGTTGTTAATACTGTTGTTTTTCCTGTTTCAGAAGCTTCTGCTAAACGGTATTCACCATCTGCCATTTTGATAAAGGATAATGCCTCGCTTCCATTCTTTTTCTTTACTTCAAATTCTGCACCTTGCAGATTCGCATTATTTTCTCCGACCTTATGTAAGATAAATCCATAAGAGCGTGCTACGACCTGAGTACTGCCTCCATAATTGAAAGGACCATTCACAAAGGCATTATTAATCAAGGCATATTCAACATTCTTATTCACTGTTCCCGTATATCTCAAATATACCATTTCTCCACCATGGGCAGCTACGAAAGCATCCTCAAAACGTACTGAGAAAGTTGCATCTGCAGTTGGCGTTTCATATTTTGTAAACCCTGTTGTAAGCTGCGTTGTGCAAGCTTCATCTGCATATACTTTTACATCCTTGTTATATGTCAAACCTTCTGGAAATTTATCGCCAACATTGACATATCTGTTTTCAACATCTGGTGTATAAGCAGGGATCGTGGCACTGATCGTATACGTAAGCTTCTGCCCCACTTCAACTGTCTCATCATCAATTGTTTTATCAATCGTACCATCTGAAGACTTTAAAGATACGGTAGTGTTTTTCAGATTCCAAACTCCATTGTCAAACGTTGGGGTTAAAATCGCTGTAGTTGGCTTATAAATACGAGAAGAATATTTTCCCGGTGCGGATGGCTCTGGTGTAGCTAACACAAGATATCCCCCCATGTTAGAATTCGGAAATGCTACACTACCATCTGATTTTTGCGATGCGGTTACCCCTAAATCTAAAGTACCATTTCTAATATCTTTTGCCATGGTCTGCCAGAATTCATCCTGTTTTGCAGTATCCATAGAACCGTTAAATTCATCCGTTACAGCATTATGGATATCACCAGTTTTCGCTATGTAATTTGTACCATGGGCATTATCATATGCTTTTACCCATTCCATAACATCCGGATGCCATAAATACATAGGATTCTTTGGTGTATTGGTTGTACTATCTACATCCACACCGATAACCTTATATAATTCAACATTCGTATCACCTTTTATACCTGAAACAGTAATCATAGCTGTTGAAGATGGCGTAATAGCAGCTTTTACATTACCGTAGCCAATTGGCACAATCATGAGTAACATAACAAATATTGCCATCATTTTTGTAAATTTCGTTTTCATCATTCCTTACCTTTCCTTTCTGAATAATTTGTATGATCTAAAACATAAATTTGTTTTTAGCCTCCCTCCCTTCTGGTTCGATAACGGTACATCCCAAAACCTCCAAGCATTAGAAGAATACCTCCTATTACATAAGCGATTGTATTTCCGCCATGCCCTGTGGAAGGCAAATCATTAGGCTGATAATTCGGCAAACGATAGTCTGCTGAAGACATATTTATTTTTTCAAAGGCAGGAGTACCTGTCACTGAACCAACAATTCCGTTCACGATAAATTTCTTTGTTTGTGTATCATAGGATAATTTCCATTGCCCATCCGGTTGTAAATAGCCGCTAGGAGCTTTATACTCTATCAAACGATATTCCAATTGCGTGTTTAAGTCATGAAATAGCACTTCTCCCGTTGCGGCAACCGAATTCGTATCGGCAAACTTCTTCCAGCATTTTTCGGTAGTATCTTTTAGCTGTCCATATTGATCAACCGATATCTTTTCATTCGCATGATCATGTGTATCCTCTGTGCAATTCAATTCATAAAGTACAAAACCTGCTCCTGCTAATGGCACTTGCTTATTTGTCGTTTTTATAAACCGAAAGTCTGCTTTACTATGAACCGTATTTGTAAAAACAACTAAATTTTCTCCATACGCAATCGTTCCGTTGATTGACGTCTGTTTTTTAACTTCGCCTTGATTTACTTGCACTGATACGTCATAAGAAGCAGGAATATTGATTTCGGCAATCTCATAGCTTGTCTGATAGTTCATAGTAGGTATTCGCAATGTTTCTTTATCCTTTAAAGAGAAAGTTGCTTCTTTGTCGATTGTCATTGTCTGAATTAGATTTCCAGAAGCATTATAAATTTCAGCTGTATAGCTTTGTGCTTTAGGCTCTGTGAGTTTGATCTTAAATGTAAAGGCACTTGACGTCGCTTCGCCATCCACTTGTTTTTTAATTTCAAGTGAAGATACTTTCTGATTGGTAACCTGCACAATTGTCTGATCTTTAAATGAACCTGCAACATTTGTGCTATTTAATTTTTGTTTGTTTGCATTTACCGAGGCGCTGTCATGTTCCAAACATTGCTGCAGATTTAAACGGCTCCATCCCACATCTGTTCCTAGATACGCTTTTCCTGTGATGCTATCATAACCAGTTGCTGTATATTGCAAATGCGTACTATCGGGTTGTTTGTTCCATGTGCCATCTAAATTATCGGTTGTTTCTAATTGCATCTTTAGACCATGCAAAGTAGCATCGATACCATCTGCATCGGCATATTGCAGCATGCTGCTATACAAAGAATCGATGCCTTTTTTCACATAGATCCCATCGTTTTCTCTATTCGCATTTACCGATACTCCATTCGTATCGACAACCACCTTCACGGCGAGATCATTTTTCACATAGCCAGCCGGTGCTTTGGTTTCGATGATATAATATGTTCCCGCAGAAACGGCAAACTTCGCACCTCCGCGTAATGTCACACCATCCAATGCTTCTGTAAGATTTTTCGTGGTGACTGTTTGCAAAACTTTCGCTCCACTATTGATCGTATAGGTTCCATCTTCCTTAACGTTTAGACCACTTTCTTCATACATCGCAAATTCTGCTCCCGTCAATGGCTCTTGAGCAGCATCAAGTTTTTGAACAAGTAGGGTATCCGCAACATCAGTAATCTGGAGTGTAGCTCCATATGTATAAGAATAACCGGTCGCCACATCTAATTCATCTATTTCATATGTATAATTTATTTCATCAACACTACTTTCCATACTATAATAATATGCAATTTTAAAATCGGAACCACCGGCAAAATCATACGCATTGATATTTCCCGGCAGCGGAATATTTTTTCTATTTTCCCCTGTCATTCCTTTTTCAACTAGCACATTAGGATTTTTACGGATAGCTGTTTTTAAGGAAGTAAAACTACCATCTTTTGCTACTTTCCATCCATCCGCATCGTTTCCATACACCGGTTTCCACACACCATTATCGTTTTTCATAACGACAGCAAATATGATACCGGAAGATAATGTTATATACGTACTATCATAATTCAAGGAACTGCCATCTATCTTCTTTATCGTCTTCAAATTAAAAGTAGGAGCTATGTTTGTTCTTGCAAATGCACCACTATTCCATTGATTGTTCACCTTTAATGCATAGTTACTGCCGGCTTTTACGAATTGCAATTGTATATCCTTCGTTTGGCGATATCCTTGCGGCGTTCCTGACTCTTTTAAGACAAAGTAATTGCTAATGTTTTTTAAGCTTTCTAATGTGATTGGATTGCCTTCATCATCCATAAATGCCGCATATCCATTTTTATCTGTAATAATTTTGCTGACTTCATTTAATGTCTGATAGGAAGCATCTGCTTGATACAAGGAGAAAGTAGCATTTTCTAACGCTTTGCCATTTTCGTCCGTTTTTATAAGAGAAGTTTCTGTTTTAGGTATTAAATTATATCGTAAACGTAAATTTGCTTGTGCATGTCCTCTTTCTAAGTAGAAAAATTTCAAAGTATGTATGGTATCATCCGCAAATGTATTGCCACTAAAGCCGGTAGTGGTTGCTTTTCCTGCTGCTTCAAAAGCTGCTTTGATTGTTGTTCTTTTATCAAAATTGGTACCTATATTTCCATAGACTCTAACCTCACCTGTTTGGAAATTAATATCTAAATTCGTTGCCGCATGACAGCCACCAACATCCCCAACAAGTACACCATCGATAAACACCCATACATCATCATCTCCCATAAAGCTATATGTCACAGGTTTCCCTCTGTTTGTACCTCCTTTTTGTTGCACAAAGGATGTCGTCATGGTAAGCCCAAAATAATGATTTAGTTTTGCATCTACTTCAGATAAGATTTTTGAAGATAGTTTCCCATTCGTTTCTTGAAACATATCCGATGCACTATTGAGTGGAAAAAATTGCCCACCTGATAAGCCTTTATTCTCTTTCATAGCTGGCGTATCATATAACGTAAAGGTTTTTTGTTGTTTATTAAGCTCGGCAAAGTTTTCATCACTATTGTATGAATAATAACCATCTTTATCGATTTGCAATAATCCTTTCACATTTTCATATGATTTTTTTCCACCTGTAAAAATATTATTATTTAGATTGGCAGGGTCAAATAAATAATCAAGTATATCAAAGTCTTGTACAAAAATATTACTATTTGTGCTATCCTTGTCACCACTTAAGCTAGAACTTTTTAATCTAGGGTATCCATCCTTATTGGTATTCCCATTTTTATATAAGACATTTTCAACAATTCCTTGTTTCGGGGTAGAGGAACTATCCGTTGTATTTGCCCAACCATAATTCGAGCCGATTCCAAATAGCAATCCATGACGAACACCAACATCTACACCTTTAAAGCCATTGATGCCATATAAACGATATTCCTCTTTAAATATATTATCGGGATCATTTTCATTCGTTATCCAATAATCAAACAGATCAATTTTTGTACTTGATGGGCTAATTCCCTTAATCGTATGATCTGCCAGCGATTGCAACGCGATGTCGGTTTCTTGAAAACAAACAGTACAGGACAATTCTGCGGCTTCTTCTGATAAATGATACGTTGGATCAACAATCGTCGCTGAAATAACATAGTTTCCTGTCCAGATAGGTTCTGGTATCTCGGTTACATCCCATGCTATTTTAAGTGGTTTTTGTCCACCATTCTCATGTACAAGAATTTCAGAAGGCAGCAACGTCAGTAACTGACGGTGTGATATCGGATTCTTTTGACT
Source organism: Longicatena sp. 210702-DFI.1.196 (assembly GCF_020563125.1). NCBI lineage: Bacteria > Bacillati > Bacillota > Erysipelotrichia > Erysipelotrichales > Erysipelotrichaceae > Longicatena > Longicatena sp. 210702-DFI.1.196. The sequence continues at coordinate 37,711 of NZ_JAJCPX010000013.1, forward strand.
TGCCCCTGACACAGGCAATTCCCAATCTTGCTTTTCCGTTTTAACGATATTTACATCCTTTGGCCAACTCCATTGATAGATCATAGAGGTCGTGGTGTTAACATCTTCTGTCTCACTGGCATAAAGTACATCAACTTTTGTAAAATGAGTCATCGCACAGACATCTGCTAATAATAGAAAAGAACAAAAACCTAATAGCAATTTTTTAATATTCTTACTCATAAAGCGTCTCCTTTCTCACGTTTTACAAACGATGAAGTAAACCTTTTTGTGCCATTACATTAAAGAATATATACAAAATCGTATACGATATCGTATGCTTTTATAAATATACACCAAGATTGCGTATTTTGGTGTTTTTTTTTGTTTTTTTCTGTATTTTCATACGAAATAACTTGTTATTCTATAGTTTTTTGAACATACAAAATCGTATACCTTTTTGTACGAATGAAGTTACTTTTAATTTCCAGAAATATAATCTTTCTTCTTTTTATTTATAACGTATTTTTGGGCATTCGTCAATCTAAATTGGAAAATTTTGGTAATCGCATAAAATTGTTATCATGGACAAATCTTGCTTTGCTAGATGCTAATCAAGCTTACAATAAATGAATTTCAAACATACTATCACAAACACATTACAAATATAAAAAGGGTGCTTTTTTTAACACCCCGAAGTATTCTTATAATTGTTTTTCTTTGATAAAATCAATCACACGATTTACATAAGATGCACAAAGTTCATCTGTTTCAGCTTCTACCATAACACGAATCAATGGCTCTGTTCCACTTGGTCTTACCAAAATTCTGCCATTATCGCCTAATTCCTGGGCAACAGCATCTACTTGTGCCTGCAATTCTTTATCTTCTAAAGCAGCCTGTTTATTCTTTACCACCGTATTAATCAATAATTGCGGATATATAAACAACCCTTCGCTCAGCTGTTTTAATGACTTTCCTGTTGCCTTCATTACTTCCAGCAGCTTTAATGCGGTAAACAAACCATCTCCGGTGTTTTCATGTTCATAGAAAATGATATGTCCACTTTGTTCACCACCGATTGAATAGTCATGTTCCCGCATGCATTCAAACACATATTTATCACCGACTGCCGTTTGTTCATAACGAATGCCCTTTTTATCAAACGCATGATATAAACCAAGATTGCTCATAACCGTAGTAACTACGACATCCTCATGTAACTGCCCTTTTTCATGCATATAACAGCCACAGATATACATCGTATAATCACCGTTGATAAGTTCGCCATCCTCATTTACCGCAATCAAACGATCGGCATCTCCATCAAAGGCAAATCCCACATGGTAATCGCCATCCTTCATCATCTGCTGTAATTCTTCCGGATGTGTAGAACCACATTTGGTATTGATATTCACACCATTAGGAGCTGAATGAATAACCTCTACCGTAGCGCCTAATGCGGTTAATGTTTCTGCTGCACAGCTAGTTGCTGAACCATTTGCCAGATCCAAGGCAATGCGCATGCCGTTCAAATCTAAAGGTACGATATCTTTTAAATGAGATTCATATAATTCTAATCCTTCATCCCATTCCAAAACTTTTCCTATTTTATCTTCATGCGCCAAGTCAATCATGATTTCACCATCGATATAACGTTCGACTTCTACTTCGATTTCTGGATTCATTTTGCACCCTTCGTGGTTAAAGAGCTTGATCCCATTATCATGATAAGGGTTATGGGAAGCACTGACCATGATACCACAATCAAAATGCTCCTTTTGTACCAAATACGAAACGGAAGGGGTAGGACATACCCCTAATAGATATACGTTTGCTCCTGTGGAAGTTGCACCAGCTGCTAATCCCATTTCAAACATATCACTGCTAAGGCGTGTATCTTTCCCAATCAAGATTTTTGCATGGCGCTTTTTTCCATAATACCATCCCAGATACTGTCCGATGCGCACTGCCATATCCAAAGTGAGTGTATCATTGGCGCGTCCACGTGCACCATCGGTTCCAAAATATTTTCCCATAATGTCATTCCTTCCTTTTACTTTTCTTTCACCGCAATTGTTACTGTCGCATTTTTCACTGCATACGTCGCCAGTTTGTTTTTGCCTTCTACAATAAGTGGTTGCTCATACGTACCTGCCTTATCAATCTTACTGACATCTACATAAACATGCAGATCCTCGATCTTAACTTTATCAATGACCTTTTTTGCCCCGGAAATAGTCACACTTGCATTTTGCTGTGTACCATTTGCCAACGCAAAGGTAAAACCATCCATGCCATTTTCGATTTTGATTGGTACTTTATTCATGACACGTTCTTTTTTATCTGCCAATTTCACAGATATATTTACAACGCTTTCACTGATTTTTGTCACTCCATTAGGAGGAACGATCGGCATCGGGAAGTCACGATTGCTGGTCAGTGTAGATGCCGGTATCGTGATCGGTAATACTTCAATCTGATCCAATACACTTTGTTTTGCGTATACTGTAACCTTATCATGATTTAATTTATACGATTCAATCGCTTTATTTGCCGGTATTACACCATTTGGCACAATGCTTAAGCTTACGCGCTTATTGGGCTTGCTGACTTTGACATGCGCATTCATCTTATCCGGAATAATATCTACATCCATCTTATTTCCTTTATCATCATATGCAGCTATCGTCGCTTCGGTCGTAAAATCACTTGTGTAATTTTTCTTAACATCAATCAAAGCTTTGACATAAGCAATCGAATCTAAAGTTTCCGCAGATGCCCGAACATGAACTTCGCCCTGCTCTAATTCTGGTTCGCCTAAATCGTAGATACTGTCCATATTCGAACGATTCACAAAATCATATCCTAACGTAAAACTGCGAATTGATTTTTTCTTGATGGTCACGATGCCATTGCTCGGTTCCAATACTACTTCAACACGACTTGGTGCACCCTCTGTCGTATATTTTACTTCATGTGTTCCTTCCGTAAGATCCGTCAAATTCGCAACGACACGGAAATTTTTCTGTTGTTTCACACTTTTGATATCACTGATATCCCCAATGATACGCACCTTTACCATCTCATCCAAACCAGTGACTTCATAAGCTTGATTGGATACGACCGCACTTACCTTATACTCTCCTAAGGTTTCCGCACTCTTCATATTTTCAAACAATCCACTATTATCAGAACTCATCCCGAAATAAAACAAAACAGCAACCATTAAAGCAACAATCTTGCCATGCTTCTGATTAAATAATAATTTATCTACCCAACCGCTAATCCAGCGAAAGACACGGCTTAAACGAATTTCCACATTGGCATATGTTTTCGCAAAAGTTTGGGACTTTTCAGCAATCGCCTTGGCTAACTCTGTCTTTCCTTCTGAGCTTAGCTGTGTTCTTTTTTTCTTCTTTGCCATTAAGAATCACTCCTTTCATCATCATTCTGTAAGGAGGAATCATCTTCTTCATCTGCTTTTTCATAATGCAATACGATTGCCTCAGGTTCAATGACATCATTAAAAAGATCATCGGCCATACCCATACTACTTAATGGATTTACTTTACTATGGTTTTCTGTATCATCATGTGACAGCTTCAAATCTTCTTTCTTTTTCTTTGTTTCTTTCTTCTGCTTCTTATTATCTTGACTTTCCTCTTTCTTACGATTTTCTTTTGCTTTATCCGCTTCTATTTGCGCCTTGGTACGACGTTTACGCTTTTTCTTTACCGGTTCCATCAAAGTCTCTTCCATCATAGATGTCTTATCAATAACCTCTTTGGTTTCCTCTTCCATGTCTTTTTTATCCGTCACGGTATCCGTATCAACAATTGTTTCAAATAGTTGATCTAATGGTGCATCCTGTTTTACAGCAAGATCTTCTATTTCAATCTTTTCCTTACTGTTTTCTACGATCACCACATCCTGTTCATGGACCGGTGCTTGTTTATCCTTCTTTTTCTTCGTATATTTATTAGCTGTTTCAACATTGTTTTTTGCCCGTCGATTCTTTCCTTTGAAATAATGTGCAAAAACCCCTTGTTTCTTACCGGCAGGCAGCTTGTTGTCCGGTTTGCTTTCTTTCTTTTTCACACTGCTTTCTTCTTTTTCCTTCACATTGCTTTGTGTGCCTAAGATATTCATCAAGAATTCCCGCAAACTTGCTTCCGAATACACCGTAAGTTTTCCTTCTTGGGCAATCGAAATATTCCCGGTCTCTTCACTGACGATGATCGTGATGGAATCGGTAATTTCACTAATACCAACAGCAGCGCGATGACGTGCTCCATAACTGGTAGGCAGTTCTCTGGAAGTCGGTGGGAAATAGGCAGCAGCGCAGGCAATCTTTACCCCTTGGATAATGACGGCACCATCATGCAGCGGCGTGCCATATTGAAAGATGGAGCATAATAACTCACTGGACACGACGGAATTCATCGGTGTTCCGGTTTTAATGAAATCACTTAACGAATGTCCTTGTTCTATCGAAATTAAAGCGCCGGTCTTGGTCTTAGACATCTCCGCACATGCTTTAACTAGCTCATCCACTAAATTTTCACGTTCATTCACTGTCAACGTGGAGATACGTGAAAAGACGCTGGTCTTACCAATTTTCTCCAGAATACTACGAATCTCCGGTTGGAAGATGATGATAATTGCAGGCACTCCCCAATTCATGATGGATGTTGTCATAGCAGCTATCGTATTTAATTCCAGATAAGTGGCAATGGCCTTAACAATGATAACCAATAGAATACCTTTAAAGATCTGAATGGTTCTAGAATTATTCTTAACGATTTTCAAACAATAGTATACCAATGCCCAGACGCAGGCAATATCAGCCAATTGTCTGATCAATACCCATAGATTATTCAGTGTGAAATAGCTCATGAGAAAAACACTCCTCTCGTATGTATTATTATAGCATAGAATCAAACACTCCCATACAAAAAGCGTCAAGATTTTGCCCCACACTTCTATCTTTTTTCGTTTTATAAACAGATTTTACCAGAAGCAAACCCTGCTCCTTTCCTGAAATAAAAAAAGATCCCACCTTTCATAAACAACGTTTATTTATTTCCGTTGTCTACTTTAGAGGGATCCTATCAAACTACATCTCTTTCATTATTTCATTAATACAATCCGCAACACTATCATACACGACACCAATTTGTTCTTTGATTACACTGCGGGCATGTGACAATGTACTGCCATGAAATTCTTCCAGCATCGGCAAATCGTTAAAGGAGTCTCCGATTGCATATATAGCATCATGATCTAACCCGAAATGATCTTCGATATAATACAACCCCTCAGCTTTGGATACCCCATGAGGAACAATGTCTACACAATTCACATTAATAAAAGCTGTCGCATAGCCTTTAAAATTCGCATTAATGTAATGCGCGATTTCCTCTGCCAGAATCGTATCGTTCAAAGATACGACCAGCTGCGCAATCTTACCACGGTCTAAAATAGTTTCTTCCGCATCAGAAGCATCCGGCATATTTCCATATTTATGATCAATCTGATTTTTATCTACACTGAATTTATATCGATGATATCCATCATTAATAACATAAGAGACACAATCTAAAGTCTTAATATAACTGATGATGTCCAATGCATGATTATATTCCATAAACATACATTCCAACAAATTACCATCCCCATCATATATGACACCGCCATTGTTGGTTATGATAAAATCATACGTAAATCCATTACGCTCGATCTCCTTTTGTAAAGACTCCATGCTGCGTCCGGTAACGATACCAAACAGATTACCGGCCTTGCGAAAACGTGCAATTGCCTCAATATCCTTTTCTGCGACCAGCTCTTCTGTACGCAATGTTCCATCATAATCACTAGCGAGTATCTTCATAATCATCCTCCATCTTGCAGTTTTATTGTATCAAGTTTTACGAAAAAAACAATGTTTTCGTATAACTTTTTAGGAACATCCCATACTACAAGCAGGAGGTGTTAGAAATGGCACGAAAGAAATACCGTCCTGGAATGAACTGCGAAAAAACTGGTAAATATGCTTGCTATGATGCAAATGGCAACGAAATGTACCGTGATATCGACGTTGAAAAGGACAGACGTTTTCCTCCTTCTCAGGAAGAAGGATGCTACTACGAAGAGCAGTAGTATTCTAACTGACTGTTCGCACGTATGTGCATAAGAAAAATCCTTCCCATCCTATCGGATATATGGAAGGATTTTTTTATGTTTAAACCGTATGATCTCGTTTTTCTGAAAGTCCCTTTTGGTTTTTCTTACCTATTGAGTTTTTTGATAATCCAACAGACGATATACAGCTCTGCCATTGCGAATACCTAGTTGCAAGATTTTGATACTTTCTGTTCCTTCTTGCATCACCTTTACCAGACAATACTTATCTTTTAATAACTTTTCTGCCATCGCCTTGTTCATGGTTTTTCCAATCCCCTGTAAGAATCGATCCTCTTTCCAAAGTGCGAATTTACAGCCATTGCGATAATTGACACAGCCAAAGCCTTTCGTATTTTCCACGATTTTATTTCCGCATACTGGACAAATGCCAACGGCTTCACGTTTGTCATCGATAGGCACACTCTCCACCTTTACATGAGAAAGATCCTCTTTTAGATGGGGGATAAAAGCTTCCAGCACACTGTCTACCAGCGTTTTCACATCCGCTTTCCCTTCCTTGATATCTTCTTGAATGACCCACCATTTGGCAGTTAAATCAGCGGTTTTAATTTCGTTAGGCAATAGGTGATAAAAATCCTTTCCTAGCTGTGTGGATAAGATTTGTTTTCCCTTCATGACGACATATCCTCGTTTCAACAAGGTTTCCACAATTTGTGAACGCGTAGCACTCGTACCGATTGAACCGTTTTCGCCTTTTTTCCCTTTATCCTTTTTCTTTAGAATATCCTTAATTTCTTTATCCTTCACATACTTTGCGATGCTTGTCATGTCTTTGATCAACGTTGCTTGAGTATAACGTTTTGGTGGATTTGTTTCTTTTTCCACAAAGACATCCTCTTGTAAGACTGCCTCATAATTCCCTTTTGGTAAAGTAAACTTGCCACTGTCTGTTTCTTCATGATCGCCATCATCTTCTTTTTCCGGCTGAAAGAACTGTTTATAGCCTTCATCTAAGATAAAGGTACTGACTGCTCTTAATTCCCCTTGTTCGCTTTTGATACTGGCAATCACTTGTCGTTTTTTAATTGGTGGTAAAAATTGCATGATGTAATAACGGCATATTTCTTCATACACTTTCCGTTCATCAGGCAATAGTGCTTGGATAGGAAAATCACTCATGGTAGGAATGATAGCATGATGTGCCGTAACATATTTATCATTAAAGCATTCAGAATGAATTTGATAATCTACCGGATAGCTTTCCTGCAATTTTGCCATAACATGTGGCAATACTTTATCAGCCTCTGTAAAATGTTCTTCCTTTAAATACTGCGAATCACTGCGGTTATACGTGATTGCCTGATATTTATCTCGCAGCGTTTGTGTAATCTGATCTGTCTTTGCCAATGTAAAACCATATTTGGTATTCATATGTGCTTGCAATTTGGCTAGATTAAAAGGTAATGGCGGATGCACTTCCATTTCTTTTTCCTCAACTTTTACTTTTTGTACATCCTGTTGATGAACCTGTTGTGCAATTTCTTCTAATATCTCTTTATGCAAGATATGTTTTCCATCATCCAACAAATCAGATTTCGGTTTAAAAACAAAAGGAATAAGAACATCTTCATGTAATAGTGCACCATCGACATGCCACTCATAATACTTTTGTTTTACATGGTTATCAATTTGCTCATCCCTTGTCACAATCAATCCAAGGGTAGGACTTTGCACACGTCCCACACTCATCCCACTGCGTCTTAATGCTAAGGAATATAAACGCGAATAATTAATACCCACCACATAATCCGCCACTGCTCTGGCATAGGCACTACGCCCTATAGCTATGAGCTTTTCATCATTATCAATAAGCTCATGGAAGGCTTTTTTTATATTCGCCGGAGTATTATCATTGATATATACCCGCTTAACAGGCTTCGTATTTTGCGCATATTGTAAAATTTCATCGATTAGAAATTGTCCTTCATCATCCGGGTCACCTGCATGAATGATTTGATCACATTGCTCTATCAATGCCATGATCTGCATGACGCGCTCTTTCTTATTGCCATCAGGAACCAGCTTCCAGTTTTCAAAACAAATCGGCAGATCTTCTTTACGCCATTTTTTATATTTTGCATCATACTCATCTGGTTCACAAAGACGCAATAAATGACCATATGCCCAAGTAATCGTCACATTCTTTTTGACGATGACTCCTCGCACTTCTTTACTTGGTCCATCAATGGCCTTAGCGATTGCTCTTCCTAATTCCGGCTTCTCTGCAATGATCAAGGAATGCACACAGCCTCATCCTCTCTTTTACACTCATATGCTTGCATGGTTTTGGATAATATCTTACCTCATCTAGCAAGCAGGTACTGCCAATTATAGCATATTTCGGCAAAAGCATGAAGAAAATCTTAGTAACCAAATTGCTCATGATCATGGTATTGCTCGCTATGGCAAAGTGTTCAAAAGACTGACTAGCCCTATATTCTTTTTCACATTTTTGATGATCCTATCGTATGTACCTTTATTCACATACAATAACCTTGAATATGGTATCCAGAATTCCAGATACATTTTTTTATAAGGAGATTCCTATACAAAAAGATCACTCCTTTTGTAAACAACGTTTTTTTATTTATTTACGTTGTCTACGAAAGAAGTGATCATATCACATGTTACTTTCTTTATCCTTCTTTATTTTACAATCAAACGTGCCATGACAATACCTTCACGTTCCTGTAAGCGCTGCACCAATTCTTCACTTACTTCATCATTGGTTTCTAAAATGGTATACGCATAATCTTTCTTACCTTTACTAGCCATGTTTTCAATATTGATACCATGATTACCTAGCGCTGTGGATACGCTGCTGATCATATCCGGAATATTTTTATTAATGATACAGATACGATACTTGGTTTCCTGTGTGATTTGCATATCCGGTAAATTCACAGAGTGCGTAATATTGCCATTTTCCAGATAATCCATGATCTCCTTAGCTGCCATCACCGCACAATTTTCTTCACTTTCCGGTGTTGAAGCACCTAAGTGAGGAACTCCGATAACATTATCAAACTGCATCAGCGCATTGGTAGGAAAATCGGTAACATAGCTGCCAATCTTACCTGCCTGTAAGGCTTTTACCATTGCTTCATCATCAACAAGACCACCACGAGCGAAGTTTAAGACACGTACGCCATCCTTCATCATGGCAATGCCTTCCGCACTGACAATGTTTTTCGTAGCTTCCATGTAGGGTACATGCACGGTGATATAATCACATTCCTCAAAGATCGTTTTTAGATCCTTTGCATGATGAATGCGGGACTTTAAGGTCCATGCCGCCTGTACGGAAATATAAGGGTCATACCCATACACTTCCATATCCATGGCCGCCGCTGCATTTGCCACTTGTACACCGATGGCACCTAAACCAATGACGCCCAACTTTTTTCCGGCAATCTCCGGACCGACAAATTGGCTCTTACCTTTTTCAACCGCCTTGGAAATATCTTCACCTTCCAGTGATTTCACCCAGTTCACACCTTGAGCAATTTTACGGCCACTTAAGATCAGCGCCGCAATCACCAATTCTTTAACCGCATTGGCATTTGCTCCCGGTGTATTGAAGACAACAATACCTTGCTCACTGCACTTATCCAATGGAATATTATTGACGCCGGCACCGGCTCTCGCAATACATTTCAAAGAAGCTGGAAATGCTACATCATGCAGCTTCGCGCTACGCACCATGATGGCATCATAGTCATCAAAGTCTTCGCTAAAGCTATATTTGGTTTCATCAAACTGTTGAATTCCTGCTTCTGCTATCTTATTAAATAATTTTACTTTCATATGGTTTTCCCTCACTTATTTTCTTCTTCAAATTTCTTCATGAAGGCAATCAGTGTTTCTACACCTTCCATAGGCATGGCATTATAAATGGATGCCCGCATACCACCTACTGCACGATGGCCTTTCAGGTTGCTCATACCGGCTGCCGCACTTTCCTTCGCAAACAGTGCATCCAATTCTGCATTCGGAGAACGGAAAGTCACATTCATCAAAGAACGATCACTTGGATTTACCTGTGTCTGATAGAAATCGCTTGTATCTAAATACGTATATAACAGCTTCGCTTTTTCTTCATTACGCTTTGCCATGACAGCTAAGCCACCCATCTCTTCGATCCATTCCAATACTAAGCCTAAAATATAGATGGCATACGTTGGTGGTGTGTTGTACATAGAATCTTTTTCGGCAAGTGGTGCATAATCCATCATAACAGGTGTAAATTCCTTCGCATGGCCAATCAGATCCTCACGTACAATGGCAACAGTCAAACCGGCGCAGCCCATGTTTTTCTGTGCTCCGGCAAAGATGATGCCATAATTCTCTACCCGAATCGGTTTTGATAAGATATTGCTGGACATATCCGCAACGATAGGCACTCCCTTTGTATCCGGTACATATTTCCACTCTGTACCATAGATCGTGTTATTGGCGCACAAATAAACATAATCCGCATCCTTGTTTAATGCCAGCTCCTGCTGTTTTGGAATATACGTAAAATCTTTATCCTTACTTGTTCCTGCCAAAGCAATATCCCCATATTTCTTCGCTTCGGCATATGCTTTATTGGCAAAATATCCGGTGACGATGTAATCTGCTTTCCCTTTTTGCAGCAGATTTAAAGGCACCATTGAAAACTGTGAAGTTGCCCCTCCCTGCAGAAATAATACTTTATAGTTATTAGGAATTGCCAGAATGGTTCTAAGTCTTTCCTCTGTCTTTTTAATAATGGCATCATATGCCTTGGAACGATGACTCATCTCCATGACCGACATTCCACTGCCCTCATAATTCAGCATCTGCGATTGTGCTTTTTTCAATACCTCCAGTGGCAGCATGGATGGTCCAGCTGAGAAGTTGTAAATTCTTTTTTCGGCCATAATTCGGCACCTTCCTTTCTTTTTACTTTATGTATGTGATGATAATTATAGCACATATGAAATGAAATGAAAGTGATAATGTAAAAAGCTTATAAATTTTCTGAAATAGTTTTCTTAACATAAACAATCCGGCGATGCTTGTCCTTGTATCAAAGACACAATAAAAAAAAGCACTATCCTAAAACGCTTTTACATTAACGTCTAAAAGATAATGACTTTTTACTCTATGCAGATGGCATAAGCTCCTCTTTGCTGCCTTCATCATAAACATATGTTTAGGCAAAAACAACTTGAATCAGCATCATATAAACAAACGTGCCGCCAATGATACTGATCATATTATTACGTTTCCATATATGCAATAAGACAACACATCCAATTCCCAGAAACTCTGGAATTCCATAGGGATATGACATAAAGGCTGTATGGCGGACACAATATATGATAAGACAAAGCATGATTGCCATCGGTAATACTTTGCCAAGATATAGGATTCTTTTAGGAAGTTTATCCGGGTTTTTAAAGATGAGAAATGGTATCGCTCTGGTTAGGAAAGTACAAAAAGCTACAACTAAAATAATGCTCAACGATGCCTGTGTCGTTATCATGATCGTTCTTCCTTTCTTCGTTCAACATTTTTCTCAAAGATCAGCAAGAAGATAACCAGAAGCAATAATGCCGGTAATAAAAAGTTATCAAAGCCAAAGACAACAATACTTATAAGAATGGCGAAAGCCGCAATATAAGCAGGCAGATGATTGACAGTATGCAGCCATTGTTCTACAAAGATGACAGTAAATAAAGCTGTCATAGCAAAGTCAATTCCGGTTGTATCAAAATTTAACAGACTTCCTAAAACGGCACCAATCACTGATCCTATGACCCAGTAGCATTGATCAAAGAGAGAAATGAAAAACATCAACTTCTTCCCATGTTCCGCTTTTTGATCAGGAATGGCACATAATAAAGAATAGGTTTCATCTGTTAAAGAGAATATCATATACCACTTCTTTTTTCCCATTCTGCTAAACACATCTAAAAAAGATAATCCATAAAACAATTGTCTGGCATTTACTGTAAGTGTAACTATTGCCGCCTCTAGCAAATGAAAACCAGAATGAAAAAAAGTTAACATAACGAACTGCATACTGCCTGCATAAACAAAAAAACTCATGAAAAAGGCCCACAGCGCAGAATATCCTTGTTGTTCACATAAGATGCCAAATGCCATACCTAAAAAGACATACCCAATCATAACCGGAAAGCTTAATTTTATAGCTTCTTTCACAATTTCTTTCAATACTATCACCCCTATTTAGTTTCTTATTGTAATGGATTTATTGAAATATTACAACTATACCATAGACAATAGCTTTTCTTTATTGAATAAGAAATGATCGCATAGTTAAATTATACTTTTTCGTTAAAGTCGTTTATTGTCAATTTTTTCATTCTTTATTATTGACAAGATGACCCCCTGCATGATATATTATGTAAGCACTCAAGAAATGGGGTTTTAGCTCAGCTGGGAGAGCACCTGCCTTGCACGCAGGGGGTCATCGGTTCGATCCCGATAAGCTCCACCAATAAACATAGTAGATTCCGAAATATCGGGATCTTTTTTTTGGTAAAAAACGATTACTGAGATTGGCAAACACCTTATTGTTAAAACCACAATTGCTTATACGTAATCATAATAAAAAAAAGGCATTGCTGCCTCAATATATAAAAAAAGTAACCTGGGGACAGGTTACATTTAGGAACGCCTTTATCCTGTGCGTGCAAGAATTTAGAGAACAAAGGCTGAAATGTCCAGAATACGTCTGAGATATCGGCGACGCACATTCAAATACTGCATGGGAGTGCAATACTTCAACGTCTGAACATGATCCTTTTCCACCCATTGGGCTTCCCCCGGATCCCCCATTGCAAGAACTCACCCCGTTCTTGCACTTTTATTTTATCCTAAATCTTTATGTAAAACAATATTTTTGGTAAAAGTTGCCATTTATTTCAAAAAAAGTTAATTAAATACAAAATATGGCAAAAACCGTCAAATACGGATATATGTTTTATTGCGTTTAAAAGAACTTCAGCATCTGATACCATACATAAAGAAAACTTCTTTTTTAAGAAAAGAAGTTATACTTTTATATGGATTCTTGAATGTGAAATAGCAGCTGATGGTTTCGTGTCTGCAAATACACAAGTAGCCATTAAGCATAATCCACAAACACCAGCAATAAATAATTTTTTCATAAATTTTTAATGTGTTGTAACGCCCATCGCTGATTGATTTCATGAAATTTTTTGGTATCTTCTTCTGGCATGCGTTGCTTAACTTGCAGATAGGATTCCCATGTTAGGGCTAATACATCTTCTTGATCATTTTCTGTATAAGAAAACCAAATCGTTTCACTTTGTTTATCCCTATCTTTATAACGAAGTGTATTAGGATAACGCTGTTGTTTCTTCAGATAGATATAAACTTTTAATTTCAGAATCTCGATGACTCGATCATCGAAACCTTCTTCCAATATATGAATCTTTTCTGCAATGTCACGAGCATCGGATATATAACGTTTCGTGGCGGACATATCTGCATACAGGTGATGATCCGCCGCTTTCTTTTCTTTTTCTGATTTCATCAATAAGACAAAATGATGTTGTTTATCCGGATATATACAAGTATGAAAAAAAGATATGCGTGTTCCACATCTTGGACAGGTAAACGCATAGAATTCTTCCTGTTCCAATTGTTGCTTTAAATCTGGTTCAAATTCCGGAATTACTACGGTATCACTAGACTTGTGCGTATGCCAAAGACAAGTCGGACATGTTATTTCTACTAAGATCGATTTCATTAAATCACCAACTATGTACATTATACACGCTTACGCCAAAAAGTCACGTACTACCTGTCTCTACCTTATAGATACCAACACCTTAGTAAAATCGTACCTATCCATTCCTTTTCTTCATCAACTTTTGTAAGAATTTGATGAATATTAACAAAACTTCATAAAAAAGGCTTTCAATCCGTCCTTTTTCTATATTATAATAATGGTTGTTACAAATGAATAAAGTAAAATTACTATATGAGGTAAAGCAATATGGAAAAGAAAGAAAAAAATACCCGTAAACGTAGTCTGATTATTGACATCGTTTTACTGGCAATCATGCTGATTGTCAGTGTCATCAGCTTTTACATCGCTTATACGTTTGGTCTGATACCAATGAAATGGATAACAATCTTTGCCGTTGTTGTCGGATGTAGTTTCCTCATCCTTCTTCTTTTGAACTTTAAGAAACTTCCTACATGGGGATTGGTCATGAAACGTTTTGTATTGATCGTCTTAACGGTATGTATTGGGACATGCGGTTATTTTCTGGATAAGTCGCGAACGACCATTAATAAGATCAGTAAAACGACTGTGAATGAAGATGGCTCAACAACCAAAAAATCTAAAATGTTCGTCGTTGTGAAAAAAGACGCTGATATCCAAGACTTAGACGATTTAAAAGATCAGACGATCGGATTCCAAAATGGCAGTGATGAGGATAATGCAACTTATATGAAAACATTGTTGCAAAAAGAAATTTCCTTTCAAGAAAGAGAAGAAATGGATTATACGGCTTTAATAACAGATTTAGAAAATAATGCTGTAGCTGCTATTGCCATGAGTGAAACTTTCTACAACATGTCAGCGGCCAATATTGATAAATTCTCGGAAGAAACAAAGATCATTGAAACCTATGAACGCGAATTAACAGACAATCAAACGAAACATAAGGATATTACAAAAGAAACCTTTACCGTTTATCTGAGTGGTTTGGATAATGTAGGCTCTCCGGATCAGCAGACACGTACCGATACCAATCTGATTTTAATCGTCAATCCGCGAGCAAATCATATTGATATGGTGTCCCTTCCAAGAGATGGCTTTATTCCAAATACAGCGACCAACAATGTCAATGACAAATTCACCCATACGGGAATGTATGGAATCGATATCAGCGTAGAAACCTTACAGCAGTTCTTTGGTATTCCTATTGATTATTATGCCCGTGTCAGCTTCAATTCATTGATTCAAATTGTTGATACCATAGATGGTATTGATGTTGATGTTGAGATTGATTTCTGTGAACAAGATGAGAACCGCAGTTTCAAAAAAGATGATCTCATCTGCTTGAAAAAAGGCGAACAACATTTAAATGGAAAACAAGCCTTGGCATATTCTCGCCATCGTAAAACCTTAGGTTATGATAATCCAGGACGTGAACGTGCTCAACAACGGATCATTAAGGCTATTATCAATAAACTTGTTTCCCCTAGTGCTATTACTTATGTAAATGAATTACTGGAAATTGCGCCTAATTACGTGATTACAGACATGCCAGCAAATCAGATTACTAAGTTTGTTTCCAGCGAATTAGAAAATATGAAACCTTGGACCATCTCTTCTATTTCCAGTGATAACGGTGTTTATGATACACGCTATGTCGCAAGTATCGCGGAAAGTGAAGGTAAAAAGGATGTATACCTGTTTAACAAAAATGAGGTTCATGCCTTACTGAATGCTTATGATGGCGCCAGCAAACAATTGGAAATGAAGGAGTATCACTTTGATCTAACAAACCTTTATAAAGATACACCAGCTGTTAACGATGATCCTAACATTGTTTGGGATAGCATGGCAGACGATCCACATTAATGTTTGTATGCAAGAATGACACACGTCATTCTTTTTTTATACATAAGCGTAGAACAAGCTATACCAAAAAGAAAAGCAGAGAAATCTCTGCTTGCATAAACATTATTCTGTATCAATTTTTCAAAGTTTCATCATTATAAGTACGATGGGTAATCTTATGCAACCAATCCTTCATCATCGCAATATCTTTTTCATCATTTAAGATATATTCCATGATCAAGGTATCCTTGCCACAATTAAACTGTGCAACAATATGAAGATATTCTTCTAACTGTTCAATGATACCCTTTCCTTTGACATCTCCATCCTCAATCACAAAACTTTCTAATGCATTTTGTGGATTGCTCAGCATTTCCAAATAATCCTCAACATTCTTTTCAAATTGATAAACATTTGCTTTGATTAGCCATCGCCAAGGTTCATCACTGGTTTTATACGGAGCCATGAAATGCAATGTTTGTGTACTGTTATCAAAACTATTTTCACTGCATCCATCCACTGGTATGTTCCAATTCCCAAAAGGATACCATACCAGATGGCGGCGATATCCGATATTCGCAATCGGCTCATCTACACCATGATGAATCAACTTTTCGCGCATCAGACAATCACACAATAGTTCATATATATCTAAAGGAAGGCCAATCGTATCATCTGCCTCATATGCAGCTTCTAAGTAATCAATGATCGTATGCGCAATCTTATCTGTAGTCTCATTCATTCCACTGTATTCATAATAACAATCTTTCCATAATAAAGCAATTGCACAATTTTTATAGTACTGGGCATCGCGCGCTAAATTGTTCCATACAAAGAATCGCTGTGCCAGTTCTTCAATTTCCAATGTTTTAAACGCATGTACAGAAAGGTATCCCATAGGTGTAACGACCCTATCGGCTTTACTCATTGGCTGATAATCATCACTGCGCCAACAAATGCACAGATTTTTATATTCTGCAACATGCTCCTCTACATACGTTGCGATATCCTGCAGCCAGCGATAAAAATAGTTATATTTCAGTGTTTCAAAATTGCGTTGTTCATAATACTTGGTGGGATCACTCACTTCAAAAGGCCATTCACTTTCCGCTATTACATCATCAAAAAAACGGCATGCGAAAGCATGAAATCCGGGACCGGCGACATTTGTCTGCGCCGTCAGAGTGATAAAACAGCCTTCATAACTGCATTCAATATAGCCCTGTGGACAGACTTCAATATTCACAAAAGTATCAAAATCTTCAAACTTTAATTTCTTTTCCTCACATTGTTTTTTTAAAAACGCACTAAATTGCTCACGTTGTGTTTCTTTTTCTAATTTACCTTCTAAGACAATTTCAATTGACATAATGACTCCTTTCATGACATTGTGTACATACCTCTTCCTTTTATGATTGGTTGAAAAAGGAACTGATTACTCAGCTCCCTATTCTACTGCTAATACTCGATAAACCGACTTCATTTCGCCCTCAAAAACCAGATTTCGTTTGGTGTAATCGTAAGAACGATTGAAATCATAATCCATGATCTTCATAACCTTGATACGCATTTCTTTCTTTAAAGCACTTTCTTTTAAATCCGTCTTTGCATAACTGACACTTACCTTAAAAGTGAAACCATCACAAGTTGTGTCATTATATACAAACTGTGCTTCTTCGCTGCTTTCCACCTTCACCGCACTTACTTGCGGAAGCGCATCCTTTCCATATTCATTTACGATGGTAGGATAGTTGCCATAATAATATGCCTCGGCAAACTCTATGTATTCACGAATACTGTCACTTGGCAGATATTGCAGACCACCAATGTCACTGCGTGACTTTTTATTTGCTAAAGTGAAGAAATCATAAACAAAATTCACGGCAACCTGTTTGGCCTCTTCTTCACTGATCGCATGATCTGGATTTTTCTCAACAGCTGCACTTAAGGAATTAAATGCTTTGATTTGTTGTTCGCTTGGGTTTAACGGTTCAACATATCGATCATTTTTAATAAGTTTAACTTCTTCCTTTTTTGTCTCACTATCACTGCCTTTTTTATCATTCTTTTGATCATTGGAACTGCATCCGCCAAGAATTAGTAGGGATACTGCAGCCATCGTCAAAACCAATTTTTTCATTAAAGGTTTCATACTTTACCTCCACAACTATAGTTAAGTATACCACAGATGATAAATGAAAGTACATCTGCCTCCGTAATTTTTAAGAAATCCTTAAGCAAATTACGTAAAAACAGCATGCATTGCTACACTTGTTCAACACATGCCGCCTTTTTCATCTAAACATTTTTGATCAGTTCTTGTATCCTTGTAAGCATATCTTCCTTATATAAACCGCCGCCTTGGGCAATGCTGGATCCAGCATTTCCCTTTAAATGATACGTATCCGCAAGCATCTCATACACTGCCTTCACATCCAAACCATTGCCTGGATTTGCAGCAACGACAATATGCGCATTATCATACATCTTGCCAATCAGAATTACCGCCTTCTGATATGTATCACATAAGAAGGAAGCCATTTTTACTAACGATTTATTATCAATATCCTCAAACTGTTCAATGATCAGCTGTTCTTCTCTTTGCCCCAGTTCCTTAGCCAGCATCTTATAGTATTTTTGTTTCCAATCACTTACTTCATTATGAAGTTTCCGCGTTTCATTAATGATACGTCCCACACCGGTATCTAAATATAGATGCGAAATTGCTAATGAATGACTGACTTCATCCAACACCTTATAACGGCGTTCTACACAATCCAATAACTGATCACCGACTAGATATTTGATTTTATACCCCTTATTGGTTTTCTCAAAACCACGAATAAACAACAATTGTAAATAACGTAAAGAAGGGACGTGCATACAACCACATAACGTATAATCTAGGGCTCCGATGCGAACGATACGCAAATCGTCACGCATGACATCCTTTTGTGGCAGATGTGCCAAAGCTTCTGCTCTTGTCGGATATAAAATACTGACATTCAGATCATCGCGAATAAGTCCGTTACATAGCACTTGCAATTCAATTGCCATTTTTTCATTGAAATCCGGAAAATCAAATTCCACATCATTTTCTTCATCCCCGACATGATGAGCAAGGGTGTGTACCTTATAAACATTACTCAATACAGCACTGATAAGATGCTGTGCCGTATGTATTTGACATTTACGGAAACGTTCATGCAAATTGATGCTCATAAAAACAGCACCTTCTAACTTCACATCCAGCAAATGCCATAAATAGCCATCTTTTTTCTTAAGACCAAGTACCATATGGTTATCCATCATTCCAATATCACTTGCCATACCGCCACTTTCTACATAGAAAATCGTATCTTTACAGGCATGCCAGTATAACCCGTTTTCTTTCTCAACCTTAAGAACCTTGGTGTTTAATTCGGTTTTAAAGCAATTATCATAAAGTTTATTATACATAAGCGTTCCTCCTTTTTTTATTATCTTTAATTTTATCACAAATTCATCATTATTTCACGGCTATCCTTTCTTTATAATATGTGAAATCATGGGTTTCTATGACTATGCCATATCTTGTACGATACATCGCTTTCATGATATTGAAAATTTTGTATGAATCCTAAATCTTGCATGTATAAGATTTATGAACAAACGTAATCATTTGTTTTCTTTTGAAATTCGCCTAATCATCTTGAGTTTGTAACATATCGTGATATAATGAATAGGCAAATCACAAGGAGTGGTAGAATGAATCAGGTTGCTGAAAACTGGAAAGATTATGAGTGCATGGACACAGGAAATGGCGAAAAACTGGAACGTTGGAAAGATATTATCTTACGTCGTCCTGACCCTCAGGTTATTTGGCCGATTGCTGAAGAAGATGCGCTTTGGAAACAGCCTCATGCCCACTATCATCGCAGTAAATCCGGCGGTGGCAGTTGGGAATATAAAAAGAAGTTTAAAGACAGCTGGACCATCGAATATAAAAATCTTCGTTTTAAAGTTTCACCAACCGGATTCAAGCATACCGGATTGTTTCCTGAACAGGCAGCCAATTGGGATTTCATGATGGATAAGATCAGTCATGCGGATCAAGATATCCGTGTCTTGAATCTATTTGCCTATACCGGCGGTGCCACAATGGCATGCGCCAGTGCCGGGGCAAGTGAAGTCGTACATGTGGATGCCAGTAAAGGGATGGTAAATTGGGCGAAAGAGAATATGATGCTCTCCCATCTGCAAGATCGCAAGATTCGCTTTATTGTTGATGATGTCTTGAAATTTGTTCAGCGTGAAAAACGCCGGGGCAGAACCTATCATGCCATCATCATGGATCCCCCAAGTTATGGCAGAGGTCCTAATGGTGAAGTCTGGAAAATTGAAGAACAGCTATATCCTTTAATTTCCGCCTGTCTTGAAATCTTGGACGAGGATCCTCTATTCTTCTTGGTGAATTCCTATACAACAGGTTTTCCGCCAACAGTCCTTCACAATCTACTGCATGCTACCATTGCCCGTAAACATGGCAACGGTTATATTGAAGCCGGTGAAATCGGTTTGCCAATCACACGCAGCCAAACAATTTTACCTTGTGGTATATATGGAAGATGGGTTAAAGAATAAGGAGAGTTTAGGAAAGTATGAAACATTTTAAAACATTGGCACTTGCATTCTGTGCCGCTGCACTGTTAGTTGGATGCAGCACAAAAGATGCGAAAGAGGATGTCATGAAAAACACCAAATCCTTTATTGATGATGTGAAGGATAAAGTGAATGTAACTGGCGTAGAATATTATACCGGAGAAAGTCTGTTTTACAATGCAAGCGATAATGATCCACAGGTATTAGTAGGTGATGGAACAATCGTTCATATCAGTGTTGATACAAAGGATGGTAAGAAAGCTAACATGTACTACAGCATAAAAGAAGATGGCAAGATGGAAGAAATCGTAAAATTTGCCAAAGATGAAAAAGGCAAGGAAATCCCTGCCGGAGAATATGCTGTTTATTCTGCTGAAAACGAAGTAAAGGATTGGCAGAAATTATCAAAAGAAGAAGTCAGCGAAATCGCTAAATAAAGCAAAAGAAAACAGTATCTCATAGAAGATAACTTGTACTCTTGACAGTGTAGCCATGTGAAAGTGGCTATGCTTTTTTTATGCCTACACAATCATGGCGAATTATCATTTATTATAAGATATGGGTAGATATGCCATCTTCCTTTTCACATAGCGTCATTCACTGTATAAAAACCCCCTATAAGACTTATACGTTTTTTGTATGTGTCTTACAGGGGGTATGATGTTGTCCTTTTCTACATATCTATGAAACCTTTTATGATAGCAGTAATTGTCATGCCAAAATGGTCCATATCCTTTATATGGGTATACTACCTTACGTATTATTCCATATTGGCGTGACGGCCAAACATGGTATCACTTGTCATGTTGCGCTTTTCCATCAACATCATCACAGCAATATCCATGAAAATCCCTTCACTTTGCTCAAATAAAGACCCCATCGGCTGAATAGATTTGATATCTCCTTGTTTGGCACTCTTAGGTGATGGAGCACTGATTTCTACGACGACATCCGCCATCTTTGCTATCGTAGATTCTGTATTGATAGTAATTAAGGCGACACGCGCACCCATTTCTTTTGCCTTTGCGGCATGATTGACTAAACTCTTTGTCTCACCGGAACCACTACAGATGACCAATACGCCATTCTCTGCAATATTAGGTGTGCAAGTTTCCCCTACCACATAGCTATGAATGCCCATATGCATTAAACGCATCGCAAAGCCTTTTACTTGAAAACCGCTGCGGCCGGCCCCGGCACAGAAAATTTCATCACCTTGATCGATCAAAGAAACAAATTGCTTTGCCGCTTCTTGATCAATCGCGGTTAATGTATGTGTTAATTCTTTTAAGACAATATCGGCATATTCTTTATTATTCATAATATACTCCTTCTTTCTTTTCTTAATTTCTAAATTGCTAGGTTTATCGAAGATGACGTTTCATTTCTTTCGCTGCTTCAGCACGCGCTTGTGCATTACAGATAGCACCACCAACAACAATAATACCTGCGCCTTCTTCAACGATAGCATCAATGGTAGAAAGCTTTACACCACCGGCTACTGCAGATTGGGCATGCTGAATTACGCGATTCACAATCTTTAGTTCATCCAACGGATCTTTTCCACTGGATTGTACATCAAATGCCGTATGCACACAAATATAA
This sequence comes from Longicatena sp. 210702-DFI.1.196, assembly GCF_020563125.1. Lineage (NCBI taxonomy): Bacteria > Bacillati > Bacillota > Erysipelotrichia > Erysipelotrichales > Erysipelotrichaceae > Longicatena > Longicatena sp. 210702-DFI.1.196. The sequence goes on from NZ_JAJCPX010000013.1 coordinate 59,741, forward strand.
TCAACACCCATGGCATCAATCTCTTTTGTACGCTCTTCCAAATTTGTAACGGCAATCATATCAATCATAATCTTCCCATGATATTTCTTTGCTGCCTTTACAGCACCAAGAATCGTTTCATCATTACTAGCACCTAATACCGTAACGATATCCGCACCGGCTTTAAAAGCTGTTTCGGCTTCTAATTCACCGGCATCCATAATTTTGGCATCTGCCAATACTTCAATATCTGGAAAGTGTTTCTTAAATTCACGCACGGGGCGCATTCCTTCTTCGATGATAAAGGGAGTTCCCACCTCCGCAATATCGACACTGCCTTTGGTTTCTTCTAATAATGTTAGGCAATCTTCTAATGTTAATGTGTCTAAAGCCACTTGTAATTTCATATGCTGTTTCGCTCCTTTTTCTAACTGCTTATAGGATAGTACGTTTTCTTTTCAATCGCAATAATCACTTTTGTTTTTTTAAAAGAAAAAGCATTATTTCTTTGTTTTCATCTTTAATCACAAAATTTAACCAACTTTTACAAGCAAAAACCAAGCAATGCTTGACATGACACACAACTTGTCTTACGATGAAGAAAGCAAAACAAAGAATGGAAAAGGAGGTTTCTTATGTCAAAAAATACCGATACCAGAAGAGATGAAATTTATCGCCTTATTTTAGCAGAAGGCTCCGTTCGTGTGAATGAGTTAGCTGCACGCATGGAAGTCACAACGGAAACGATTCGTAAAGATCTGAATGCCATGGAAGAGCGCGGATTAATTGTCAAAACACATGGTGGTGCTGAAATCTTAAACAGCTATTATCAGTTGCCTTTGGATGTGAAATTGAATGAACATGCTTATGAAAAACAACTGATCGCAAAAGCGGCGTTATCCTATATTCGTGATAATTCTATCATCTTTCTTGATCCAGGCAGTACGACCTTATATCTGTCTAAATATTTACGTCTAAAGAAAGGCTTAACCGTTGTTACCAATTCATTGGCAATTGCGGAAATCATCTCCGAAACACAACATGATCTTATCATTGCCGGAGGTAAACTGCAAAAACGGGGAAAATCAACCATTGGAACCTTTGCGACTCATATCATCGATACAATTGTATTTGATACTTGTTTTCTAGGCTGTGATGGTTTTTTGAATGGTCCGACAACCTTTTCTCATGAAGAATTGGAAGTAAAGCAGCATGTCTTAAAACGCAGTGAAACAAGCATCCTATTGTGTGATTCCAGTAAATATCAAAAGCATTCTACCTTTACCTTTGCACAGTGTCAGGAATTTGATGTCATGATAACAGATGCAATCAGTGAAAAAGATGCTGCCGTTGTCAAAGGCATTGCGAATATCATCGTAGCAGAATGATCAATTGCTTTTTAACCTTTCAAAATTGATAGATTACTTTTTCCCTGAATAGTTTTCATCTAGTAGTACTTATGGTATAGTAAGGGTGTTAAAAAGTGAGGTTTTCTTATGAATGTAACATTATTAGCTACCATCCTTGCCATTAGTTTTTTTAGCATTGGGGTTTATGCATATCGTCGCAAAGAAGTCATGTGGTTTTGGTCAAGTCCTACCTATCAACAATTAACGTTTCATGATCCTGTTACATTTAATCATAAAACTGGTATCATGTGGATGTTGTTTGGCATTGCTTTTTTCCTTCCTGTACCATTTCGCTATTTCCATTTCTTTAAAGAAAACATCTTCATCATGTTATTATCCTGTATTCTGACCATTGGCTTATTCGTGATGATGATCTATTGGCATCATTTGTATCAGATACACCGTAAATAAGCCTTACATAAACTGTTTCTTTAGATAAACGATAAAAAAGAAGTCTCTTTCATCGTGTGTGCAAACAGCAATCAAAACACGCTATCAGACTTCTTTTTTTGACTTATGCTATTTATTTATATCATTGTATCCTTTTTCTAATCCTGCTGACTTCTAACATATAAAGATATTTAGTCATCCATTTGCTGAATATGGGCGATAATTTGTTGCATGATTTCTACGCGGTGAAAAGGCGTTATTAAATAAAACCCATCCACAAAGGATACCATTTCATCAATGGTTGCCTTCGCTATCGTAACCGCCAACACTGCCGCTTCTTCCCTGTTTTTATGCTCATAGCGAGATAAGATGGCATCATCTACTTCAATACCGGCAATCTCATTTTTCATATACAATGCATTGCGATAAGAGACGATAGGCATCACACCACCTAAGATCCATGCATCCAATTCACGATGAGCCTGTTGTAAATTTTGCAGACCCTTGGCCGAATGAATCGGCTGTGTTAAAAAAGCTTGTACACCCTGCTGTATTTTTTGTTTCGCTTTTAATAGCTCCTGCTTAAAATTTGCAGCATTCACATTTAAAGCGCCAAAAATCAAAAAAGGATGAGGGAAGGTAGTTTCATTTAAGTCGCGTATATAACCAGCCAATAATTGTGAGTTAAAGCTGAATACACCTTTTACTTCCTGACGATCTGCCGCCGGTATAGGATCTCCTGTTACGACCAACACATTATAAATATCTTCAATATTTAACCCAAACAACAAAGCTTTTGTCGCATTAATATTACGATCACGACATGTCATATGCGGTATGACATCTATGCCTAATTCACGGTGCAATTTGCAGGCCAACAAAGAACTATCTACCCGTGCACGGGCAATCGGACAATCGGCAATCGTAATTGCGTCTATTCCCTGCTCCTTGAGATATTCCGCATCATTCATAAATCGTTCGATACGGCAATCCATGGGTGGATCAAATTCTACACATATGACTTTTTCTTTTCTTTGTAATTTTTTGCGCAAAGGATTGCAATCCTTATAAAGAACCGGATCATTCGCTGCCGGTGTGGGAAGTGATAACACAGCTTCTTCTTGTAATCTTTCTTTGATCTTTTGAATATAAGAAGGCTTGCTACCGCAGCAGCCACCCAAGATACGAACACCCATACTGCTGATTTTTTCCATTTCCTGCGCATAATAGCTACTATTATCACGAAAATACGTATGGTTGGCTAAAATTGTCGGATAACCGGCATTTGGCATGATAAGAATGGTATCTTTCTTTGTATCAAAATACTTCAATAAACGGCGCATATGCATCGGCCCGCAAATACAATTCAAGCCAAAGCCATGAATATTTTCATCTTCATGTGCTGCTTTCACCAATTTTGTCAAAGGTACCCCTTGCTGCGTATAGCCATCTGCTGTCACAGCAAAACTTACTAGTACGCATACATGGGGACAACGTTCTTTCAGATATGCTGCTATTTCATGAATACCATGATCATTAGGCAAAGTTTCAAATAGAAAACAATCTGCACCCTCTTCTAAAAAAAACATCCACCAATTCTTTATATTGCGTAAAAGCACTGCGCGTTCTCGTCTCTACACAGGGACCGATATCCGCAAAGACAGATGCCTGATAAGGGGTTGCTACGCGCTTGGCAATACGATAGCCTTGCCTTAACAACTCTTCTCGTTTCGCCTTACTACAATCCAAGACTGCCTCATTCATCGCAAAGGTATTTGTTTTGATGGCATTTGCTCCCGCCTTCAGATATTCTTCATGAATAGCAGCCACCCGTGTTGGAGCTTTTACATTCGCCATTTCACAAGGCTCTTCATTGCCGTATAAGGATGCATAATATGTACCAAAAGCACCATCAAATAACAAGCGCTTTTGTTTCATGAACAATGGATGCATCACCCAAACACCTCCTTTGCGATATCTGCGCTTGCTTTTGCATCTTTTGCATAATAATCAGCCTGCACTTTATCCGCATATTCTTGACTGACAACAGCCCCGCCAATCATGATCTTACAAGGATGCTTACATGCATGCAGTGCTTGAATCGTTTCTTCCATAGCAGCGAGTGTCGTCGTCATTAATGCACTTAATCCAATCAAGGGTATTTGCTTTTCGACTGCCGTTTTTACAATTATATCTACTGGAACATCTTTTCCTAAATCAAATACCTGATAGCCGTAATTTTCCAAAACGACTTTTACAATATTTTTTCCTATATCATGAACATCACCGCGTACCGTTGCCAATAAAATTTTGCCTTTGGTGATGGTCGTCTTTCCTTGCCGTTGCAATTGCTGTCTAATTTCATCAAAAGCGGCCTGTGATGCACTAGCTGCATTGATAAGCTGAGGAAGATATAGTTGCTTGTTTTCATACAAATTTCCTACCTTATCAAGTGCCGGTATCAGATACGCATCAACGATCGTCAATGGTGTTTCCTTTTCCAATAACTTCTTACATAATGCTCTGGTTTCTTCCTTTAAACCTTTTTGAATCGCCATATCTATCGTGATGCCAGCTTTTTCATTCCCTTTATTTTGTTCACCATCTTTTTGCTCAGCAAAGCGTTCAATATACGCTTGGGCATCGACATCCAAACCATGCAATACGCGAAAACTATACACTGCCTCCATCATCGCGGCATGATTTGGATTGATAATCGGCATATTCAATCCGGCGCTCAAAGCCATGGTAAGAAAACTCTGATTTAATAAGAGGCGTCTTGGTAAGCCAAAAGAAATATTAGATACTCCTAATACTGTAGGTACCTGTAATTTTTCTTTCACCATATGTAATGTTTTTAATGTTTCAATGGCGCTTTTTTGCTGCGCAGATACCGTAAGTGTCAGACAATCAATAAAAACTCGTTCTTTTTCTATATGATATTGTTGCGCTGTAGTAAGAATGCGCTTTGCAATTTGATATCGTTTTGAGGCATCGTTGGCAATCCCTTGTTCATCCAACGTCAACCCTACCACATTTGCCCCATATCGCTCAATGAGCGGTAAAATCTGTTGCATGCTAGATATTTCTCCATTCACTGAATTTACGATAGCAATTCCATTATATATCCGTAAGGCTGCTTCAATAACCGCTGGATCTGTAGAATCAATTTGTAAAGGAACATCAACCAACGTCTGTAAATGACGAATTACTTCCACCATCATCTGTTTTTCATCAATTCCCGGCAATCCCACATTTACATCCAACACTTCCGCACCTGCTTCTATCTGTTCCATAGCAATCGCTGCAATTTCATCTAAATCATGATCAAGTAATGCCTGTTTCATCCGTTTATTTCCGGTTGGATTAATGCGTTCTCCAATGACCCGTACCCCATCCATTGTTACACATTTGGTTGGTGTACAAACACAGGATGGTATTTTTTTCGCAACCATTGTTCCTGTCATAGCGTGCTGTTTTAATTCGGCAATAAATGCAGGCGTTGTACCGCAACAGCCACCTATATAACGGATAGGCAAATGTGTAAAACGCTGTAAACTGTTCGCAAACTCATGTGCTTGCATCGCATAAGTATTTGTTAATGGATCCGGTAGCCCGGCGTTTGCCTTGACAATGAGAGGCAGGTTTGTATACGCGGCCATTTCTTCCACGATTGGCAACAGCTCATCTGGCCCCAATGAACAATTGACGCCAACGGCATCGACCCTTAAACGTTCAGCTAACAAGGCAAAGCTGGCAGCACAACATCCGGTAAATGTACGATGATCTTTTTCAAAACTCATGGTCACAAAAATTGGCAAATTGCTATTCTCTTTCGCCGCTAAAATAGCTGCCTTAACTTCCATCAGATCACTCATTGTCTCAAACACGATTAAATCAGCACCCGCTTGTTGCCCGGCCATTACCATTTCCTTAAAAATATCGTATGCTTCATCAAACGTTAAATAGCCATTTGGTTCCAGTAATTCGCCAATCGGTCCTATATCAAGCGCTACTCTTGTTGTTACATTGGCTGCTTTTTTAGCTTGTTGGATAGCCGAAGTTATAATTTTCTGTACACTAAAACCATTCTTTTTTAATTTTTTACGATTTGCCTGAAACGTATTTGCATAAATGATATCTGCACCACTTTCCACATACGCTTTATGAATACTTGTCACAATATCACCATGATGATATCCGAATACTTCGGGCAATTCTCCCGGTGTTAATCCTTTTTCCTGCAGCATGGTTCCCATCGCACCATCTAATAATGTTATCATCGCCTTATCTTTCACAAACAGTTCCTCCTTTACGATATTCACAGTGTTCTTTCAATGCACATACGCGACATCCGCGAACGATAGCTGGCTGTACTGTTTTCGCAATGCCGATAATCGCCGTAACACTTTTTTCCGGCACTAGCATGCAGGATTCACTAACGTGTAAACCAATTTTTCGCTCAGCATCTACTACCTGTAAAAAAGTTTTTTGTGTACTCACTGGCAAATCTCCATAACCACAAGAAAAACGATCGGTCAAGAACGCTTGTCGTTTTGCATATTGTCTGCGAAGCTGTTCATTTACATCATCACAAACTGCTTCAATCATTGCATTCGCACAGGCATTATACACATATGCTTTTCCCATATCACTGATTTCCAACGCACGTAGGCGCCTGTCTGTTTTAATCCCTAAGGTAGCGGCCATGATGATAACAGCATGGCTTTCTTTCAATAAGGCCTGTATGCTCTTCCCTTGCAGTTTTATATAACGGCATTGATGATTTTCTAATGGAAGTGTTCGATAAATGACCTGACATCGCACATCTTGATTAAGAAGTGTCATCATCTCTTCCACTTGCTTATGAAGAAGTTCATCCATCATCTGACTACCCAGATAATGTAAGATATCTTCTTCCTTCACCTTTGGCGGTTTCCATAGCATAAAAAAGCCTCCTTTCAAAAAAACTTTCATCCTTAGGACGAAAGTTTATCGTGTTACCACCTAATTTCATCACTGTTCTTCAGTGACCTCATGAAGCATACCTATGCTCCTGCCTGTAACGCAGCATTTACGCTTTTTTCTACCATATCGAAAAAAGTAGCTCCAAGACCATCTTCTCAGGACATTCCCTAATCTTTTTTCACCATGGCAAGATTCGCTGTATAGTTCTTATCCTGTTACTCTTCTCTTCAACGCATTTTATTGCCTAATTTTACCATTGCGAATCACATTCGTCAATAAAGAGCGATGAAATATATAACATTATATACAATGATTCACTCTTCAAATACTAAAGGTAAAATCCTTATTGTGAACATACCACTCTGTATCTTAAACTTTACTGAAATATATCCATCATTGCTATATAAAGAAAGTAAAGGTCATCCCTTATGATAAGGGATGACCTTTCTTGGTGTATTTACTGCTGAAATATATTCTGCCTTTTATCTGGCGCGAATACCAACATACTTCGTATATTCACCATATTTTACTTTATGTGTTGATGACCAGTAATATGGTCTTACACGATAGCGATATACTTCACCTGCTTTTACATTCGTATCATTGTATGTTGTTCCTTTTAAGACACTTTTCATAGTTTCCCATTTCTTTGTCTTGTTGTTATAACGATAAACATTATAGCCTTGTGCTCCTGGTACTTTATCCCATGAGAACTGTATTTTACCTACATAAGATTTAACATCTTTGATTTTTGTCTCTTTCAGCATCATACCTTCAACAGAACTGCTGTATGGTCCAAAGAATGCGACACCATTGACTCTACCATATGGTAAAACACGATATAAGTAACGTTTTCCAGCAACTGCTGCTTTATCTGTATACGTTGTTTTTGTGGTGGCACCCAGATACTGCCAAGCTTTCTTAACATTATCATAGCGATAGATGCTGTAACCACCTACACCATTTACCTTATTCCAAGAGAACTTCAATTGTTCATCTTTTTGTGTAACACTGCTCAGTTTTGTACTGTCAAATAATTTTGCCGACTGTGCATTTGAATACTTACTGATTACTGTTTTTCCATTTTTCTTGTAGTAAGCTTTTACACGATACGTATCGATTTCACCCTTAGGCTGATCTTTTAACTGTACAGTGGTATTCTTAGTCCAACCAATATTTTCATATTTCAGCGTTTTACGATTATAATGATAAATATTATAACCAGTAGCATCGCTTACTTTATTCCATGTTAATGTCAAGATACCCTTGCTGGCCTTGATTTGATTCAATTTAGGAGCATTTATTGCTGTAGGTACTGGTTCAGCTTTTGTTTTCAACGTCTTTGGTTTTGTATAGTCACTATAATGGTTTGTTCCATCAATGGTTACAAATGCTCTAACCTTATAAACATACGTTGTTTCCGGAGCTAAATTCTGTAGTTTATAAGAGGTTTGCGTCAAGGTTGCAATCGCTACATATTTTTTCGCTTTTGTATCAAGCTTATAAACTTTGTATCCTGAAACGTTGCTTACTTTATCCCAAGAAATTGTTGCTGAAGTATGCTTAATATCTGTTAATGAAACATTCTCAGGAGTTGTGACAGTCAATGCTTTTGTTCTTACTTTATACGTCGTTGTATAAGAACTATAATAAGTTTTACCATCAGCTTTTGCATAAGCTCTGACTTTAAATGCATATTGCTTATTAGGATTCAAGTTTTGTATTGTACAAGAAGTTGTTTTGACTGTTTTTGCCAAATCATATTTATTTGTTTTCTCGTTATACTGATATACTTGGTATCCTTCCACATCTGCTGCCTTATCCCATGATAAGGTTAAAGCATCTTGTGTGACATTGCTGCTTGTAACATTTTTAGGAGCAGCAACAGCTAATGCTTTCGTTGTCACGTTAAGTTCTTTACTATCAGAACTATAATAAGTTTTACCATCAACATTTAGATAGGATCTTACTTTGAATTTATACTTCGTAGATGATGTTAACTGTTTCACAGTATAAGTATTTACATTAGGATTATCAAATTTTTGAATCATCTCATATGCTTTTGTTTCATCACTATATTGATATAATTCATAACCCGTTATGTTAGAAGCTTTATCCCAAGTTAAGGTTGCTTCATGCATCGTAACATCGCTCGCTGTCATACGTTTTGGATTTTGTACAAGGATATCAAAGCTAAAATACTTTCTACCTGTAATACTTCCACGATGTCTATCTACAGCATCACCGATATTTATTTCAATTGGAATAATTTCAAAATATCCCTTGCCTGGCAATACATTATTAACAGCTGGTTCTGAATCAGTAGCATCTTTTCCATAATGTACTAAATATTCAAAATCCGCGCCTTGTCTAAATACTGTCTTCTTGCCCTTTTCATCCGTATAACTAACGACGATCTTTGGAGTTCTCTTGCCACCGGTATAGTAATATCCATCGTATTCCGTAGTAACATCAATCTCATCAACACTCACCTGTCTCCAGCCACATACCTTACAAATTCTAGTGCCATCTGGCTGCGTTTCATATTCATGAAGAGGTGCTCTTGTTCCGACAATTTCTTTATATTCATTTGCTGCAGGACAGTAATATTTCGTACGTTCACGTATCATACAGCTTGGGTCATCATGATACACAATTTCTACATCTTCGGAATAACCATCTGCATTAAAGTAGTACATGGTATCCGCAAATTGTTTCCAGCCGATCTGTTTCTGACCGCCCAAGAATCCCATATATTTACCGGTTGCTTTATCTTTAGCGATACCTGTAAATGATTTCAGGCTAATTGTTTCTTTACAGTGAATACAAACAGCATAGCCATCAACAATTTCATATTCATGTCCATCTTTATCACATTTGTATTCTTTGGTTCTTGTATAAGTATCCAAGATGTTTCCATTTGCTTCGCGTGCTTCAATTGTGAATTCTTTTGTCGTAGCTGAAACACTCATATATACGCCATCAAATGTTGTGATATATTTGTCAAATTCGAAACCTGTATCTGTAGTTGGATATGTCTTATCACCAGTCGTTCCACTAATCAAATAGACAGTTCCATTGTCTTTATCAACTTTTCCACCTTTTAAAGGTTTCGTACGATTATACGTATGATCATGACCTGAGAAAACAAAGTCAATACCAGCTGCATCACATGCAGGCGGAATAATTTTATTGATAATGTCATTACCACCGGTCGGATTGGTGTAATATGCAGGCTGATGAATTGCTAAAACTTTCCAAGTTGCATTACTCTTTTTAGCGTCTTCTACAAGCCAACTAGCTGCACGATTTAGCCTATTCGTATCTTTCGTAAAGTTGATTACCGCAAAATACATATTGCCATATTCGAAGGAATAGTAATCACCATTGTTTTCACTTGGTATATTATAAATAGCCTTACTGTTATCGCCAGTTAAATCTCCTTCATATTCATGGTTACCAAAGACATGGATCATATCAAGACTATTAAACAATTCTCCATAAAGATTTGCAATACCATCCCAATATTCAAATTTTGCGCCATTATCTACTGCATCACCTGTTTGCAATCCAAAATCATATTTGATACCATTGTTCATTAACGCATCAGCAATACGGTTGGTTCTATCCATATCCAATGTCTGGATATCACCTAATACAAAGAAGTTTACGTTCTTATTTTTGTATGGTGTTGTAAATGATTTCAGATCTGACCATTTATCACCGTCACCAACACGATAAACATACGCTGTTCCAGAACTTAAACCCGTTGCAATTACGCTATTTAAACGGAACGCATGGTTATCTTCCACGTTTGCGGAACCATCAAGTTTAATTAATTCTGTCGTTCCGGTTACATTCTTAAATGCCTTTTCTTTGTTTGCATCAAAATCAGCCTTAGTAGCTATCTGCATAATGGCTTTGTTTTGTGATTTAAATGGATCTGTAAACCATGTAACACTCTTTTGTGTATTAACATCTTTACTTGCATGGCTCATAACGTATTGTGGTGAGCCATCCTCATTTCCTGCTATAGCAAAACTATAATCAGTTAAGATGAAGGATACATCTTCGCCTTTTTTAGCATAGATGGAGAACATAGCAACAGCCTGGTTTAATGCATCTGTTTCTATATAGCCATCCGCATTTGTGGTACCTAACGATTGGTTAGTATCCACATTGAAAATTTCTGCACCTTCAACTGCTTTTCCACTAGCATCTACAACATAAATTTTTCCGCTCATTCCAACAAACATCGTATCTGTTTTCAGTGTTAAAGGCGCAATGATTTCGATACTAGTTTTTTTCGTTGAGAATGATTTTGCATAGTGTTCCGGTTTTTCACTGTTATAAGTCGCTTGACCACTTTGTACTAAATAAGTTAATTGAGTACCTTTTTTAACATCACTTGGCATTTTCAAACGAATGGTTGCTACGACTCCTTCACCGGTAACGGCAGCTTCTGTTTTTCGTTTCCCTTTTAAGGTAAGTACTCCCTTAGCACTATTATAGGAATCCTCTACTTTTCCAAAATCTTCATTCCAAATGATTTCATAATTTTGAGCAAATTCTTTCTTTATCGCGATTTTGGTAGTGATTTCATCCAGATCTTCTAAGCGATTTGTTTTGATTTCCAGATCATAAGGTTTATTTAATACTGGATTTTCCGTTGTCGCAGGCTCTAGGGATAACGTTGTATGCTTTGCGTTCTCACCTTTTACCGTAAAGTAATGTGTTTGCTCTGTTTCATTACCACCCTTATCACGAATAACGGTTCTGATGGAATGTACACCATTTGCCAGTTCCATATCATACAGATAAGAAACGTTTTTACTGCTATCTACAATAAAGTTATCCGCAAATATAGTACCGCCTGATTCATCTTGTCCTTTAACACCGACATTAACACCATCAACATACATACGGATTAGATCATATTCCATTCCTTTTGTATATTTATTTTCAACATCATGGAAAGTACTCATGAAGGAAATTTTATTACTTGTGATAACATCGTTGTCACCAAATGTTTGGAATTTTTGATTGTCTGTACTATATTGTACCTTGTCAATGATAGGTGAATCCGTATCATCTACATTCGTACCGTAGACAAATTGCATGTTATCCAAATAGATTTCACCGGCTGTTTTGCTTCCCATCTCAATGCCTGGAACATACATGATTCTAAAAGTAGCACCTTTAGCCAGTTTAAATTTTGTTGCCCCTTTGCCAGTCAAATCCGCTTCTAGGTATTTCCATCCCGTCCAGTTGATTCCGGCATCTTCTTTTGATACATGCGAATGATCCGGTAATTCCTGATTCGTCTGATAGGTAAAGTCAACATACATGCTAGAGCCAGCCTCTACCCATTCACCATTTGCCTGCTGATAAGCTACCTGTCCACGCAACCAGAAATTATCAATACCTTCAGGCGCATATACCCAAACACCGATTGCTGTAGGTGAACCTGGTATTTCATAATTATCCTTTGTACCAAAATAAGCACCACGGGTCGTATTCGCTGAATTCGTGAAGTCATAAGATAATTTTAAAGCATTTTTACCCATTCTGACTTCGCCTGTATCGATATCAACAATTTCTGCTGATACTCCGGTATCTTCAGCACTTGCCATAGTGATAAATGGCGTATCTTCACCATCATGTCCGATTTTCCAATATTCTTTTGCAGGAATGATCGTTTCTTCTCCTGTTTCTTCATTTATTTGTTTCTGATCTTCAAAATCCCATGCAACAGTAGGGAGCTTACCAACGATGACATGAATACTGCCCTTTACATCACGATTATATTTTGAATAACCGGTAACGGTTCCTTCCAGTGTCTCACCATCCGATGTAATAAACGTATTTCCATCGAAATGACCCATTTTTGGATTAGAAACTTCCCATTCAATATCTCCGCCTTTGATATGCACATTACGTTTTTGCCAGCGAACCTCTAGTCCTAAAGAAGATTCCGCTTCAAAGCCAAGACTTATTTCTTCTGTCTTAAACGAAATTTCATCAGGATGACGCACTTCGATAGATGCCGTTCCCACTACTCTTCCTTGATACATCTGGTTTACAACAAGCGTTCCTTCTTTATCTTTTAAAGTAACAACTCCGGTATTCGCATCGATAGTACCAATACTTTGATCTTCAACAGCCCATGTAACCCCTGCTGGCATTGGTGCTTCTCCACCGCCGCCATCAACACCGGTCGCATTGAATTTCACCGTTTGATTTGGAGTATATACTTCATCATTTGGCGAAATAGAACTATGGTCAAATTTTCCATCTTTCACACTTGTCGATAGGAATAATAAACCGCTGGAAACAGCACGTAATTTACCATCAGAAGGATTATTGCGTGCTTCTAAAGCATTCGTTCCCTAGTATCTAGCCATATATGTAGCACTTCCGCCACCATCTAAGTTAATGGCCGTTACACAGCCAGCAGCAGCTAACAAACTAGCCATCTCTGGAACAGTGTGTCCAGATGATTGATCAGAAATACCATGTGTGGTAAAAGTAACAATAGAGCCATCTGCCTTTAAGCCGATTGCTGCTCTTGTCATTCTTACCATATCAGGAATCATTTGCGGCTCGCCATTCTTTACTAAGAATGGTCCACCACCAACAGCCTGTTCACAGTCATCCATTGGCTGACTGGCATCACGTATCTCTGCTTTTCCTTCTTTTGTAATACAAAAATATGTATCGATTGGTTGTTTGATAATCTTGCCATTCATTACCAGGGCACCCTGTGGTTCCCCTGTCCCCATATGGAAGAAGTCAGCATTAACTGCCGCAACTACCGTTTCATTTTTGATACCATTTTTCTTCATGTAGTCTTCATAGCCCTTGGCCTGTTCTGCCATCGTAGCTAATTCCCATGAAGATGCATCATAATTAGAACCATAACTTGCTACTACTTTTGTTGGAGAATCTTTTGACATCTGGACTTCCATCATGTAGTCAATCTGCTGTTTATCTCCTTTTGTAGTATTCGTAACGATTTCCGTTTCACTGATACCCGGTGCTATTGTTTTATCTGTTTTCTTTACTAAAACATAGCCATCAGGTAATTTGTCGTTATTAACATTGATCTTAGCATGTGCTTGTTCCATTTGAAATGAAAAAACAACATTAAAAACCATGATGAATGTCAATACAAGACTTAAGCCTTTTTTCAACCTTTTTCTCATGAACTTTCTCATCCCTTCTCCTTTACCCTGGAAGCATCAAAACATTTTTATAATTCTAACCATATAAAAAAATACTAAAAATGTTGCGAACTTCTACTATAATGATATAATAATTAGCCTCAATATTCAACTGTCTTCCGTTTTTTCTAAGCCTTTTCCCACAGTAAAAACTAGCCCAGAAATGGTGCTGTATATTCTTTTGACTTAGCTTCTCATACGATTTATTTTAATTGCTAGACGAAACAATCTTCCTTTTTTTTATTTTTTCATTCGGTAAACAAAAAGGGTTCACTTCAGTTCTAGGGTATCCAAAATCTTTAGGGGTCTGAAATTTAGGGGTCACTTTAGGGGTCTAAACTTTAGGGGGCAATTTAGGGGTCTATTTCGGATGAGAAACAGGTGAATCTGTCTGTTTCTTTTTTATAATATTTCATGGTTATGCTCTCTATTAAAAGGAGGTAACTTATGGATTATTCTTATATTTTTAAATTGCTAAGCCTGCCTGATGATGGCTCTATCAGTATCGATAATGTTGAAGTTGCTGGCGATACGAAATATGTCTATATTTCAAGACCGCCTA
>NZ_JAJCPX010000130.1:0-264 GCF_020563125.1 Longicatena sp. 210702-DFI.1.196
CATGAGCCTTATCATCACGCAGTTGCATTTCTGTCCGTTTCCAACTGCCGACTTCATCAAGTGTCTTATTATATTTTGAACAGACTTCCTTATCCTTGTCATAAAAGCGGTAGGACAATCCCGATTTTCCAGCACCGATATAAACCGTTTTTGCGGTGTCGAAATCATCAAACTTGCTTTCATCAAAGTGGTAGCCCTCACTGTTGGAAATAAATTCCTCTTTTTCGCATTTCTTCTTTATCTGCTCTATGGTAAAGAATGGTT
>NZ_JAJCPX010000131.1:0-261 GCF_020563125.1 Longicatena sp. 210702-DFI.1.196
AGCTCTATCCCAAGGCGGACATCACAGTAGGCGGCTTTGAGACCACCGACAGGCGAGACTTCTTTGACCTTGCCATCGGCAATGTGCCTTTCGGTCAGTATCAGGTCAACGACAAAGCCTACAACAAGCTGAATTTCAGTATTCACAACTACTTTTTCGCCAAAGCACTCGACCAGGTGCGTCCTGGTGGTGTGGTAGCTTTTGTAACCTCCCGCTATACCATGGACGCCAAGGATTCCACCGTGCGCCGCTATCTTGCCC
>NZ_JAJCPX010000132.1:0-260 GCF_020563125.1 Longicatena sp. 210702-DFI.1.196
ATTATCGACATTACTCTCGTATCTAAAAAGTTTAGCTGTCCTTCTTGTGGTTCTTATTCCACACATATTAAAGACTATAGAACTAAATCTATTACCCATTCTGCGCTGAACAGCCGTTCTTGTCTGATACGCTATCGTGCCAGACGCTTTGTGTGCACTGTATGTGGCAGAACTTTTTTTGAATCAAATCCCTTCCTGCCTTCCGGGCATACTATAAGCAGCCTTACTGTTCTTAATGTGCTGAATGAGCTGAAAGAGTC
>NZ_JAJCPX010000133.1:0-256 GCF_020563125.1 Longicatena sp. 210702-DFI.1.196
TTTAAGGAAGTCAAGGCAGATGTGGACTATGAGGTCGTTGAGGAAAACGCAGAAGGTTGGCGAGTATTGGGGGATGTAAAACAAAGCGGAGCGACACAGGCACCGGTAACAGCAGTGCAATATACCAATGCGATTGCTTCCTTTGGGGTCAATAAGACATTGAGCGATAAGAACACATCGGATGAAACATTTACGTTCTTATTGATGGATCATATGAAGAAGGCATGGAGCAATGCAAAGTATGTACTGTATGATA
>NZ_JAJCPX010000134.1:0-256 GCF_020563125.1 Longicatena sp. 210702-DFI.1.196
CTGATGATCACCTAGCGACTCTCTCCACCGTTTGACGAGGCCAATTACAAAAACATAACGAACGACAAGCCTACTCGAATTCGTTTCCAAACTCTTTTCGAACTTGTCTTCAACTGCTTTCGCATGAAGTACCTCCCAACTACTTTTCCTCACACTTGTACTCCATGACTAAACCCCCCCTCCCATTACAAACTAAAATCTTACTTTTATTTTCTTTTGCCCTCTCTGTCGCTCTGCCTTAACTACGTATTTCTTG
>NZ_JAJCPX010000135.1:0-254 GCF_020563125.1 Longicatena sp. 210702-DFI.1.196
TTTTTCTCTCAGGAAGCATATCAATCAGCTGATGAGATTTGAAATCAAGAAGAAGGCAGACATACTTACTATGATTATCCTTCAAAGCATAGACTTCATCGATACATATGATTTTAGGAAAAGTTCTACGCTTTATACGGACATAAAGATCGAAGATTTCCTGAGCCTTAGTTGGAGAAATATAATTATGCCGTGCAACGCTGGAGAAAGTAGAATTTGACTCTTTCAGCTCATTCAGCACATTAAGAACAGTA
>NZ_JAJCPX010000136.1:0-254 GCF_020563125.1 Longicatena sp. 210702-DFI.1.196
TTTCACCTCGGGCGTTACCTTCTCATCTCAAGTTCTCGACCGGGCACGGAACCGGCGAATCTGCAAGGTATTTGGAATGTGGACCGCAGGCCAGGGTGGAGTTCGAACTACACCACCAACATCAATCTGCAAATGAACTATTGGCTCGCGGAGTCGACGGGCCTCGCAGAATTGCATGAGCCGTTGTTCGGGCTCTCGCGCGGTCTCCTTCGAACTGGAACCGCGGTGGCCCGTGAGCGCTACGAGTCAGCGGG